>JBFYWX010000097.1:0-12872 GCA_041310825.1 Desulfobacteraceae bacterium
CCGCAGCATCAAATGATGCTGCCGCGGATCATCAAGGGCTGAGCCGACCGGGGCGCCGGACCGGTGCCGGCGCCCCGCGAGGTTCCTCTCGCGGCGCGAACCGACCCCCTCTGCGATGCACGACAGCCGACAGCCGATGAACGCTCAACCCCACTCCGCAACCGCCAGCCGGCGCACCCCGGTCCGGTTTAAACTGGTCGCCTGGGTGCTGGCAGCCGGCCTGGCCGCTGTTGGAATTCCCTCCCTGGCGGGCGCCGAGAGCTCGGCCCCGCGCATTACACTCTTCGCATCCTCGGTGGAAGCCGGAGGCACGTTGGCGGTCGCGCTCGACTGCCCGCCCGCGAAGGGCCCTGCTAGGGAGATCCACCTGGCGTTCGCCGATCAGCGGATCGCGTTCTTTCCCCACCCGGCCAAGGACGGCACCTGCGTCGGCCTGGTGGCCATCCCCCTCAACGCCGCCCCGGGAAACGGCACTCTCTCCTTGGAATGGGCCGAGGCGGGCCGACGCCACACCCGCACCGTGGCCTTTCGCATCGTGGCCGGTGCCTACGGAGAGGAACGCCTCTCGGTGGACCCGCGCCATGTCCGGCCGAGCCCGGCGGATCTCGAACGCATCCGGCGGGAACAGGAAAAACTGCGGCGGGTCTATGCCGCCGGCATCCCCGAGCGACTGTGGTCAAGCGGGTTTGAGCTTCCGGTCCCCGGGGAGGTGAACGGGGCGTTCGGTACCCGCCGGGTTTTCAACGGCGAGCTGCGCAGCCAGCACTCGGGTGTGGATTTCCGAGCCGCCGCCGGGGACCCGGTGCGCGTTTCCAGCAGCGGTGTGGTGCGGCTGGCCGAGGAGTTGTTTTATTCGGGTAACGCCGTCCTCGTCGACCACGGCGCCGGGGTCTTCACCTCTTACTCCCACCTCAGCCGCATCCACGTCGAGGTCGGCCAGCGTGTGGAAACGGGTGAGGTCATCGGCCTGATCGGGGCGACCGGGCGTGCCACCGGACCGCACCTGCACTGGGGGGTCAAGGTCAACGCGGTCACTGTCAATCCTCTTTCGTTTCAGAAATTGATGGCCGCCTTGAGCGGCGGTTGAGTGCGACCCACGCGGAGGGACCCAGGAATTCTTGAGAGGCCTTTTTCCCTTGACACCCCCCCGTCTTTCCTCTATACACCTGCCGATTTTGCACCAACAGATAGTGGACCCATTCCGGTGTACCCCCAACCGGTTTTAGTTGTTGATGAGACATCTGAACGCACAGAACGTGCTCTTCAAATTTGCCCCGCACGCCTGTTTTCAGGATGCCGGCCCGGCGTCTGCGGAAACCTCCTTTGGGACAGCCGCTCTCACTCTCGCCATCGGCTCTCAGGACCTTTACACCCGCGGCCATGGATTCAGGGTCGCCGCCTACGCCGAACGGATCGCCCGGCGCATCGGCCTTTCGGCCCAGGACACCGATACCGTGCGCATCGGCGGTCTGCTGCATGACATCGGCAAGCTGGCGCTCAGCCCACAGCTGATGGCCAACACCCACGCCAACCTCTCGGCGGCGATGCGGGCCGAAATCCACCGACACCCGGACATCGGACGCGCGTTTCTGGAGGCGCTGAACGTCGCGCCGCCGATCGTGGACTGCGTGCACTACCATCATGAACGCCTGGACGGCTCGGGCTACCCGGTCGGGCTCGAGGCCGATCGTATCCCCGTGGGAGCCCAGATCATCAGCGTGGCCGATTGCTTCGACGCGCTGACCACCGACCGGCCCTACCAGCGCAGCAAACGCCCCGCACAGGCACTGGCGATCCTGAAGACCTTGGCGGGCAGCGCCCTCAACGCGGAGCTGATCCGCACCTTCCGCCGGGACGTGCAGGAAAACGGGTTGGCGAATGCAGCCGCCATGCCTTTACATCCCGGCCGTTTCGGAGTAAACTAAAGTCATTATGAATGCTTCCCGAGGAGCCGCCGTCTTGACCAAGAAAGCCGTCGAAGGTTGGTTCAAAACGATATTCTCCATGGTGTTTTTCATCGGTGTCTTCAGCGGAATCGGCTACCTGATCCAACTGACGCTTTTCTGATCCCCGTCCCGCGCAGCAGCCATCACTGATTTGTTCGCACTGTCAGAGGCGTGCGGTTCAGTGCCGCCGCTGACCGTCGATTGGCGTTTGGCTTCCCGCCCGCACTCCCGTTCACGCCCCCCACTGCTGCCCTCTTCCCAAAACGGCTTTCCGTGTGGGTGAACGAGCTCCGCTTCGCGGCGCATCCGCATGGGCGACAGGCCGGCACCGCATGGCCCCGGCGGTATGGGCCGGCGTTGATCTTCTGAACGATCCGGGCCCGTTCCGATGATGAAGCTTGCCCAAATCCAAAGAAATGAGTAGAACTGATTGCATAACCCCGTCTAACGGCTGAGGGTCCCGCCATGGCGGGATTGCAGGTCTCTCGAACATGCTCACAACCGGATGAGGTTGCTGCGCTTTCGATTCGACCTGCGCCTTGCCCGCAACCGTGATCCGAGGTTTTGAAACCAGTTCTAATCTGCCAACGCGATGCCGATCTGGCCCTTGATGTTCTCAGCCCAACCACCAACCTTGTCGGATGAGCAGGAGCGACTTCCATGATAAAGGGAATTGGACATATCGCACTCGCCGTTCGGGACATTGAAGGTGTCGCCGCCGCCCTCTGCCGCACCATCGGGCTGCCGCTGCCTCCCATAAAGACCTTTCCCGAACGCCGCATGAAGGTGGCGCTCGTCGAGGTCGGGCCGGTTCAACTCGAGTTATTGGAGGATCTCAGCGAGACCGGAATGATCGCTCGGCACGTGGCCGCGCACGGGAACAGCATCCACCATTTTTGCCTCATCACGGATGCGATCGACGCCGACCTGCAGGAGTTGAAGCAACGGGAGGTGCCGTTGATGGACCCTGTTCCGCGCGAGGGTCTGCGTGGAAAGCGCATCGCCTTCATTTCCCCGGAGTTATTAAAAGGGATCCCCATCGAGCTTTCGGACCCGTGATCGGATACCGTTCACCCTGCGCCAAACCCAACAAACAGGGAGAGCCGTCATGGATAAATCCAGACAAGCCTTGCGGGTGTCGACCCGGCCCTTAGACGAGATCAACGCGCTCCTGACCGACCCTCAGAACGAAGCCGTCAGCGGGCTGCTGCAGATTGTGGAGAGCTACGGAGGCCCTGTCGAAATCAACCGCAAAGCGTCCGAAGCCGGTAAGCTGGAAACCCTCATGGACCGCCTGGAGCAGATGAAGTCCCCCACCCTCAAGGACCTCCACTGGCTGATCGATCAGCGCGACCGAAAGGCTTTCATCTCAATGGCCGATTACGTCCGCAAGGTCTGCGGGGAAGAACGGTCGCTCAACCAGAAAAATGCCGTCACGCTCGAAATCAGCGCCCTGCAGTATTTTCCCTGGCTGATCACAGAGGCCAGGCACTGCATCGCGCAAGGCGAGTTGATGCCCGGCCGGTTCATCCGCGTGCGCAAAATGGTGGAGCAGGCGACCGACAACGGGGACATTATGGCGGTGGCGGCGGCCATGCAGATCATCGGTGCCAGCTACGTGGAGACCCTCGACACCAAGGGCACCGACGGCTCCAATGTCCACCTCGGCGGACCGGAGACCATCACCGGTTACTTCGGCGGCATCGGCCAGCCCAACCACTACCCGCTCAAGTGGGCCGAAGAGTATCTCACGTACTATACGAGCTACGGTGTGCGCCAAGTCTTGAACATCAACCCGGGAACCGTGCTGGTGGGCTACCTGATGCACCGGCTCGGCATCGACAACGAGTTCAAGATTTCCGTTTTCATGGGCAACGATAACCCCTTTGCCATTTTATGGACCCTGATGGCGGCGCGCCTCTTCGCGCGCGAGGACGGCCGCACGTCGCTGATCGGTTTCAATCTCTCCAATTCCGCCAACAACGAGACCCTGCGCCAGGCCGCCTACATGCGTCGGGCGCTCGGCCTCGAAGAGGTCGTGCGCTTCGAGCACCACATCACCGAGACCTGGAAGTCGATTGTGCGCCAACCCTATAACCGCCGCGCGGAGTTGGTGGAAATTGCCAAGGAAGTCCCCAACATCTCCGCCAAGCACGAGGGCGGCGAGCCGGAGATCGAGCCGACGCTCGCCCACCCGTCGGACATCCTCGACTACTTCCTCGCCAAGGCCGATGCGGAAAAAGCCGGATTGATGCCGGCTCTCGAGAAAAATTACATGGAGAAACATCACTCCGTGAAGCTAACCGCCGATGCCTTGATAGGCGCCGGGATCGGCGTGGTATGTGCCGCCCGGTTACATACGTAATTCGCCCGCGCGCCCAAAGGCAATCGATGATGGCCATCCACCGGTTGCCCACAAAGGGGGGTCGGGTCGCGTACCCACCGCAGGCGTGGTTTTGACTTCGATAGGGTGCAATGGTATCGATCCACTGCCGGGCGCGGCATTCGATCGTGCTCGGAAGCAATAACGCGTCCGTACAGGCAGGAAGATGAAAAGCCCCTTGTTCGAAAAGATGAAGTCGATGTTCCACTTGATGGAGCACGCCTACCAGGTCATCAGCCCGATGGAGATGCTGATCTACCGGTTGGCCCGGGGAAACACCTTCAACATGCGCGTGGTGGGGTTGGAGACGATCAAGCGCTTTCGCCGCGAAACCCCCGACTGCGCCGTCACCTTCAAGTCCAACCACCTGAGCGAGGCCGACTTCGTGCTGCTGGCGATGCTTTTCCGGGAGCACGGCCTGCGCCTTCTGATCGAGGGCGGGAGCAACCTTTTTCTGGAAAACATCGACATCTACCGCGATCTTCTGCCCACGATCGTCGACCCCTCCCTACGCAGCCTGGCGGAGAGCCGCCGCCTGAACGTGGCCCAGTATCTGTCCCAGCGCGGTGCCTTCAAGGTGTTCCGCAACCCGGTCAGCCTGCCGCAGGCCAACGGGGAAGCGATCAAACTCGGCCGCAAGGAGATCCTGTCGCTCGCACGCGCTTATCGCCAGCACCTGGTCATGGAAAAAGAGATGTATCTGACCTTCCCCGGCTTCTCCACCGTCCGATCGAGCCTGCTCGACCTGCTGAAAATGGAAAGCGTCAAAACCGGGAGAACCTACACGGGAAAAATCGACGGGTTCCACCACCTGCCGTTTCACATGGACATCGAGGCGTCGTTGGACGCGGGGATGGATCTGTACATCGTGGGAGTCAACGTCGCCTATGAACGGGTGCTGGAAGATGACAACTTCCAGGAGCTCACCCGCCTGCATGAGGCCGGCGCCGACCTGCAGGAGATCTATCTGCAGGATTTAGGCTACGTGGTGCAGCGTTTTCTGGCCGACAAACGCAAGACCCACCTTTCCGTCAAGTTCACGGAGCCGCGCAAGGTCGACATCAAGCCGATGCGCGGGGATGTGCTCGGTACCAAGATCAAGTTCGCCGCCCACGCCTATGCCCGCGAGACCTTCGAGCAGGTCATGGGGATGCAACCGGTCTTCCCTGCCAACATCTTCTTTTCGGCCTTCGATGAGCAGTTCAGCCGCGTGCCCGTGCCGGTGATGCGCGAAAAGATCGACGACCTCAGGGACTATCTGCGCCATCTCACATGGGGCCGTCAGAAGCGGCGGGTGGACCTGCATTTCGTGCTCGGCTACAACCACCAGATCATGTCGGCCGACGAGATCATCAACCGCACCTTCGAGGCCTTCACCGCCACGGAGCGTCCCGTCACCTCGCTCGACGGGGACATGTTCGTGGTTCACAACCGGGATGTCGCTACGCAATACCGCAACCACATCGCCCATTTTTTCAGTGACCCCAAAAAATAAGACTCCCCCGTGAGGGATGGTCACAGGGCCGGGATCCGCCCGGCGCCGGATCTCGGCATGCCGGCGCCGTCATGAAACCACTGTCCTACCGGGCCTTGGCCGTTGCGAGTTTGAAGCTTTGGACCACCTTTTCAAACGTCACCAGGTCCTTTTGAAAGTACTCCTCCTGCGTCGCCGCGTAGCGGATGTTGTAGAAGGAGTTGCCTTCGATGAACCCGAAATAAAGGGTCTTGAAAAGAAACCCGTCGGCGTCGGTGTAGATAAAACTCAGGCGGAACCCCCGGCGACCGTCGATCCGGGCAGGTACGTTTTCGAGCAGGCTGAAGTTGCGGATGTTGGTATCGGACAGCAGCTCGTTGACGACGATCTCCGCTGCCTCCTCCGGCATGATCCCCGCGTGCATCACTTTTTGACTGAACTGGAAGGGCTGGCTCAGCGGACGCTCCCGGATGAGCACGAACTGCTTGTAGCCCCCGTCCTTGGTAATGAAAAGCATCGGTTCGTCGGTATCGACCTGCTTCCACCCTTCGGGAACCGCCACGTTGAAGCTCAGCGCCGGTTTACCGCCCGCGTGCGCACAGGCAACGCAAAGTGCGGCCGCGATCAGGCACAGCCAGATGCGTGATCTCATAAATTATCTCCTTTACGCGTGATAGGCAGGGATGCCAAGTAGCTGATAAGGTAGGCCGCATCCCCCGGTTCCGGGGAGAGCGCCAAGGCGCTTTTGAAATAGCCCCGCGCCAGGTCGAACCGCCCCTGTCTCAGGTGCAGCAGGCCCACCGCCTTATGAGATTTCGGGCAGCGCGGGTTCAACCCGATGGCCAGCAAGTAGTGCGCGAGCGCCTGTTGAAGATCCCCGGGCGCCTGGCGTTGCCGCAGGATCTCCCCAAGGTGATAGTGGCCTTGGGCCTGGCCCGGAAAGTCCCGAACGAAGCGGCGGATGAGTTTCAGCGCGTTTTCCCACCGGCCAAGCCGTGCATCGCTTTGCGCCTGGTGCAGCAGGAGGGATTGAAGATCGCTGCGAAAGCCGCCGGGCGCCGCCGTCTGTCCGGAGGCCGTCTGCGTCCGTTCCGCCAAAAACGTGCGCAGGGCGGCGAGGCGCTCGGCACTGAGAACGGCGAGGTCGTCGTGTTTCACGTCGTCGAAAATTTTGAGGGCTTGCAATGGATCATAGTTGGCACGCATGACCAAGTCAAGACCCATCCGGTCCGCCTCCGCCTCGAGGGCATGCCGCTGGTGCATCCGCCGGGAAGCGGCCGTCAGCGCATTCCAACGCGAGGCCAGGCCCGAAACGCCGGCGGAATATTCTGAAACGGCCCCGCGGCCGGGTTCGCCGGCGGCCGCCCGATAGACCTGCAGCGCATGCCCCTGAATGACGTGTACCACCTCGTGCGCCAGCAGCAGCGCGAGCTGCGCCTCGCTTTCGATGCAGGCGAGAAGGCCGGTGTGCAGGTAGAGGGTGCCGTCCGGAAACGAGTAGGCATCGGGAAGGGGGTCACTCAGCAAGACGACGTGAAACGCCTCGGGCCGCTCGCCCAGGGGCGTCAGGATTTTTTCCAGGACGCTGCCGATCCGGCATTCCAGCGCCGGGTCCCGATAGACCGGAATGCGTCGCGCAATCGCCGCCTGTTCGGCGCGGCTGATCGCATTCAACTGCTGCGCCACAGCGGCCGGCTCCACCGCACCCGGGGAAGCGGCCGAGTGCACGCCTCTGCAGCCGCCACACAGGCAGGCCGTCGCCAGTACCGACAGCGACGCGATCAACACGCTCCGAATTGAAACACCGCCGAGGGTCTCCATGGCACTCCTTTGATGGTTCCCCGCTGATGAACTCCGCCCCGTGAAGAGGTATCGGCCGGAGGCGTTCGAGACTTTAGGGAGGGGTGCGGCCGGCGACGGGTCACGCCGCCGACACGAAAAGAAGTAGAGTCGAGTATAGCTTTGAAGAAGTATTCTTGTGTCGAGATCGGAGGCGGATTGCGCCCGTCGATTTCTGTTTCTGCTTATGTTTCAGAATGTTGACCTGAAACAGCGCCGGGCAAGGTACGGTTGTGCACCGCCGGGGATTGCACGTTGCGGGCAGTGAGTGAATTTTCTTCCTTTTTTTCTGGACAAATGCAACGAGGTGATTATAATAGGTGCGATTTAAAGCGCGGGGGGATCCGCAGCAAACCAACACATAAAAGGAGGGCACCCAAATGAAAAAACTGTTTCTGGTGATGGTCGCGGTGATGCTGATCGGCGGTTGCACGTCCGAGTTCTACAAACACGATTCGCTTTTCAAGACCAACTCGCATGCCGCCTTCAGCTGGTGGGGCTACAAGAACGTCAACACCGACCATGCCAAGATGTCGGCCGACCAGGGCTGGTGGGGAAGAGAAATTCCGTACGTGCCGGCCAAGTAGCCGTCCCTACCGAAACCGCTGACCACGCCGGGGCAGGATCTTGCGATCCTGCCCTTTCTTTTTGGGCCGATCTCCGGTCATCCCGGGGCGGTTTACGGCCTCAGGCAACCGGTTTGACATGCAACCGGCTAAGCGGATAGCATCTCCCCCAAAACCCCCACGGCCGCTCCGGCGGCCGGGAGAAAAAAGAATCACCGCTTATGACCCAAGGCGTGCGCACACTCTTCTGGATGTGCCTGATCCTCATGGCGGCCGCACCATCACCGGCCCAGGAAGACCTCCATATCCAAACCCCCGGCCGGCCATCCTCCGTCACCATTGAACGCACCGAAGACCCGCAGAAAGTGGTCCTCTCGGTACGCGACCCGACCGGGGAACCGATTCGCAACTTGGGCCCCCGGGACTTCACGGTGGGGCGCGGACTCTTTAACGCACGGGTGGTATCCGTCGAACCGCTTCAAGCCCGCGAGGCCGTTCCCGTCAACCTGGTGCTCGTCATCGACAACTCCTTTTCGATGCAAGAGCGCCATGCCGTCCCCCCGCTGCTGGCCGCGTTGGAGGATCTGCTGAAAGACATTCGTCCGATCGACACCATTCATGCGGTCGTGTTCAGCGATCGAGACCTGCACCGTGCCGCCGGACGGGCGTTGAACGTGAAGACCTTCACCTCGAGCAGGGCATCGGAATGGCAGGCGTTTTTCGCCGAGGCGTTTGACCGCGGCATCACCCGCCGCACCGTTCTCTACGAGGCGGTCCTGGCCGGGCTCGACCTGGTCCGCTCGATGCCGGCCGATCAGCAGAAGCTCATGATGGTTTTCTCCGACGGCGAGGACCTGAACAGCCGGATTGGACCGGAAGAGGTCGAGATCGGCGCTGCGGGCCTGAAAAATTTTCAAGGGTTCTCCATTGACTACATGCCCGGGGAAAGAACCGACACCTTTTTGGCGAACTTCGCCGCGACCCACGCGGGACGGATCTGGAAGGCGCGTTCCGCGGCGGAGCTGAGCCCGATCTTCCACTCCTTCAAAACCACCCTGTTCCACAAATATCTGCTGAGCTATCACCTGCTGAACCCGATCGCGCTCGAACCCAAAGGATTGAATTTCGAACTGCTTGCCGCCACCACGGGCCGGCCGGCCGCGGGGATGGTGTTTTTCCACACGAACCGCCCGGAAATCCCGGAGGCCTACCGCCTGCTCACCTCTCCGCAAGCGGCAGCCGCTTTCCGTCCCGATGCCGTCACGGGGGCCTTGAGCCGCCATTTCAACATCCTCAATTTCGTCGGCCACACCCTGCGGGAGGACCCGGAGGTGCGGATCGGCATCATCGGCTCTACCTCCGACACCGGCCCCGAAAGGGACAGCCTCACGCTCGCCCAGGGCCGGGCCGAGGCCGTGCGGGACTATCTCCGGCGCATCTGGGCCATCGGCCCGGAGCGCATGCGGATCGAAGCCCGCAACTTGCCGGAGGGCCCCTCTTCCTCCGGTTCCCGTGCCGGGCGGCTCGAAAACCAACGGGTGGAATTCATCTTCAGCTCCGAGACCGCCCGCTCCCGCGCCATCGGCGGCCAGATCGCGGAGGATGACAACCAGAATGCGTTGACCGTCCGTCTGGACCTCTTCCCGATGCCCGGGGTCCGCTCGGCCGAAATCGTGCTCCAGGGCGAAGACCGGGTGCTGCATACCCTGTCCATCCCCGCGGCGCCTGAACGCAGCTATACCATACCGCTCGATACGCTCGGCCGGGAACGGGTGGCCGGCCTGAGTACGATCGAGGCCCTGCTGCGTGTCACCGACGCCTCGGGCCGCGGTCACGAGGCCGCCTCGGACCTCTGCCAAATCAAGACCCGCACAGCCGAAGTGATTCGTGAAATAGGGCATCCCCCGTACGGGACCGTGCGCGTGGAGCCGAAGACCCTGACGGTTGAGGAAATCACCGTTGTCGACAGCGCCCCACTGCTCCACCATGTCTACTTCGACCCCGGCCGGTCCGATATCCCCGAACGCTACAGCCGGTTTGCAGCCGCTGCGGAGAGGAGCGCCTTTGATGAGAAAGCCCTCAGCGGTACGATGGAAAAATACCGGCACGTGCTCAACATCATCGGCAAACGCGCCGCCGAACGGCCCCGGGCGAAGCTCACGCTGACCGGCTGCACCTCCGATGACAGCGCGGAGAAAGGGAACCCCACGCTTTCCCGCCGGCGGGCGGAATCCGTGCGCACTTACCTGAGCACCATCTGGGGCATCGATCCCTCGCGCCTGCGGGTCGAGTCCCGAGGGCTTCCGGCAGCCGCGAGCAGCCCTGGGATTCCCGAGGGCCGGGCTGAAAACCAGCGGGTTGAAATCACAGCGGACGATCCGGCCATCCTCGACACCGTCCAAAGCACCCGCATCGAAGCCCTGAGCAGCGCCGATACGATTCGCATCACACCCGACGTAGAGGAGGGCGTGAGCTTGAAGCACTGGCGCATCGCGATTTACGGCGACGGGGATCGCCTCGATGCGCTCGAGGGCGAAGGCCCGCTGGAGGCGAGCTACGTGCTGGCGCTCAAGGAGGTGGGCCTTCTGAACATCGGCCGATTCACCTCGATCGCGGCCGAGTTGGACGGCGTCGACCCGCAAGGCCGGCGCCTCCAGGTGAAGGATAGCGCCGAGGTGCGCCTGGTTCGGCGTGAAGAACGCCTCGCTCGCCGGGAGGGCTACCGGGTCGTCGAAAAGTACGCCCTGATCCTGTTCGATTTCAACCGCGACGAGATCCGGGAGCGCAACCGCACAGTGGTCGAGCGGATCGGTGCGCGGCTGAAGGAGCACCCCACCGCAACGGTCCGTATCATCGGCCACACCGACCGCATCGGCAGCGTCGAATACAATCTGGGGCTGTCGCGCAAAAGGGCCCAGGCCGCCTATGATCTGCTCGTGGCCGGAGGTGCGCCGACGCCCGAACGGATCACCCAGGAAGGCAAAGGGCCGGCCGACCCGCTTTACGACAACCTCCTGCCGGAGGGCCGCGCCTACAACCGGACCGTTTCGGTGATCCTGGAATACGAACAGAAACCCTGAGCGGTCGCGCCCCCCACGGCTCACTCCTTCCCGACCAGCCGATTTTGACTTTTTGGTCATCTTGCGGTCATCTTGCAGCGACCCGGCGCGCTTATTATCTTGGGTGGAATTGTGACGCAACCACCACCTTCAATTCGCAGGAGGCATTCGCATGAAAATCGGCTCCTTTCACAAGCTCTTCGCCGCGTTGGCCGTCCTGGCCCTCATCGGCGTGACCCGGGCCGTGGTCCCGCTCGGGGCACAGGCCTCGACGCCGAGCCCATCGCCCCAGCAGATGATGCTGCCGAACTTTTCCGCCCTGGCCAAGCAGGCTCAACCCGGAGTGGTCAACATCCGCACCGTGAAAACCATCACGGGGGGTGGTCCGGTATTCCGGCACTTTTTCGGCCCCTTCGAACGCCGCGGACCGCAGCCGCCCTTCGGCGAGGGCATGCCCGGCAACGAGCAGCGTCAGCGCAGCCTCGGCAGCGGGTTCATCATCGATGCCGAAGGGTTTATCATGACCAACAACCACGTGGTCGAAGACGCCGACCAGATCAAGGTGCGGCTGGCCGATGAGCGGGAGTTCGACGCTCGGATCATCGGTCGTGACCCCAAGACCGACCTGGCCCTGATCAAGATCGACGGCGGCAAGGACCTGTTCGCCCTGCGGCTGGGCAATTCCGACCGGCTCGAAGTCGGAAGTTGGGTGCTGGCCGTCGGCAGCCCCTTCGGCTTGGAGCAGACCGTCACCGCCGGCATCGTCAGCGCCAAGGGGCGCTTCATCGGGGCCGGGCCCTACGACGACTTTATCCAGACGGACGCCTCCATCAACCCGGGCAACAGCGGCGGGCCGCTGCTGAACATGGAAGGCGAGGTGGTGGGGATCAACACGGCCATCGTCGCCCAGGGGCAGGGCATCGGGTTCGCCATACCGGTCAACCTGGCACGCGACATCGTGGCCCAGCTCAAGGACCATGGCAGCGTCATCCGCGGATGGATCGGGGTGGGGATCCAGGATCTGACGCCTGAGCTCGCCGACTACTACGGGCTTAAAAACTTGAAGGGGGTCCTCGTGACCCAGGTGTTTGCCGACAACCCGGCCGACAAGGCCGGAATCAAAACCAAGGACGTCATCGTGGCTGTCGACGGCAAGGCGGTGACCACCGGCAGGGAGCTCTCCGCCGCGGTGGCCGGGCTGCCCGTGGGCAAAGAGGTACCCGTAAAACTCGTTCGGGACGGAAAAGAGCTCACCCTCAAGGTGCGGATCGCCGAGCGCAAGGACGCGGAGGCGACGGCGACGGAGCCGGGGCCGGATCCCGCCGACCTCGGCATCCGGGCGCAGGATCTCACACCGGAAACCGCCCGGCGCCTGGGAATCGATGAGAACGAAAAAGGCGCACTGATCGCAGCGGTCCAACCCGGCGGCAAAGCGGACCAGGCCGGCCTGCGGCATGGGGATATCGTCAAGGAGGTCAACCGCAGCCCGGTTCAAACCGCAGCCGAGTTGCGCTCCCAGATCGGCAAGGTCAAAACCGGCGAGGCCGTGCAGCTGCTCGTAAAACGGGGCAGCGCCGGGTTCGTCGTGGTGAAGATCACCAAGTA
>JBFYWX010000116.1:0-2760 GCA_041310825.1 Desulfobacteraceae bacterium
CGTTTTGGCTATCGGGGGGCTGTGCTGGGGCTCGGTGGGCTTTTTCGGAGTCAACCCGGTCGAGGTGGTTGTCGGTACAATGAGCCCCTTAAGCCGTTTGATATATGTAATATTCGGCGTGGCGGCACTGTACGAAATCTTCTTCTATCGTGTGATCCAGCGTCGATGGGAGTGCAGTTCATGGCCGGTTGATACGGAACGATCGCCCACCTAAAACCGCGGCATCCAGTTTTTCCGTCACTGAACCGAGCCATCGCCGATATTCACACCAGCTCGATAGGCAGGGGCTGCTATAGGAGGCAATAAAATGAAAAACCCTAAAGAGATTGAGCTCGACTGCTCGAAAAATTGCAAGCATGTCATCAAGGATTGCGAGGCGAACGGCAAGCGCTTTGACGAATGCGAGATTCGCTACAACCAGTGCGTCTCCAATTGCGCCTACGCATAGCAGAGTGGAAGCGGTTGGCAGCTGCTAACCGCTTCCAAAATCAGGAAACATCAGCTCCGCATCACCCGCAGCTCGTTACAGATGAGACCATCCGCCCCTAAGGCCAATGCTTGCTCAGCTTCCTCTCGAGTGTTGATGGTCCAAGCGAAAACCTTCAGGCCGGCGGCGTGGACCCGCTCGACATGGTCCTTGGTAAGCACCTTGAACCAGGGATGCCAGGAGAAGGCCTTTATGGCCCGCAACAGGTCGAGGAGACCGTGGTCCACCGGGTGGTCGGAGATGAAGGCGAGGGCCGGAGGGGTCTCCATAGCGGCCATACGCTCAAGGATGCGCGAGTCGAAGCTTGAAACGATGACGCGGTCCATGGCGCCATGCTTCCTGGAGAGCGCCGCCACCTGGTGCTCAATGGCGTCGGACGGGTAATCCGCCTCGAAGGCGCTGCCCTTGATCTCGATGTTGAGCATGCAGCGGGAGGCGGTCAGCTCCAGCACCTCCGCCAGCTCCGGCACCCGCTCACCGGCGAAGCGGGAATCGAACCAGCTACCGGCCTCCAGCTGCTTGATTTCCGCCAGCCTGTGATTTCTGACGAGGCCCTTGCCCGTCGTGGTGCGCTCGAGCGAGTCGTCGTGGATTACCACGACCTTGCGGTCTTGCGTCAGGGTGACATCCAGCTCGATCATGTCGCAGCCGGCCTGGATGGCCCCTTCGAAGGCCGCTAAAGTGTTTTCGGGAAACTTGGCAGGATAGCCGCGGTGGCCGATAAGCAGGGGATATTTCATCCGGCTGAGGTCAAGGGGAGATAGCATGGGCGTTGGATGATTTGTCTTTCGCTTTTCCAAACACTGAACCCAAAACACCAAACACGCTATTCTTCTATCCGTTTCTTCGTTTCCGGATCGAAGAGGTGCAGCTTGCCCGGCGGGATCGACAGCGGAAGCACCGTGTTCTTGTCCAGATGCCGGACGCCGCCAAGGCGCACCGTGACGGCGGCCCCGTCGTCGCCGAAATGACCGTACACCAGAGTGTCGGCGCCGAGGAGCTCGACGTGGCCGACGATCAGCCGCATGGGATCCTCCTCCCCGCCGGCAGGCTCGAGGTGCTCCGGCCGCAACCCGACGGTGACGGGGCGGCCCGTTAACCCTCCAAGGCCGGGAAGATCCGCCGTCAGGCGCTGGCCACCGGGGAGCACCACGGCTCGGCCGTCCGCGGCCACGACGGCCGTGAGGAAATTCATGGCGGGGGAGCCGATGAAGCCGGCGACGAAGAGGTTTGCCGGCCGCTCATAGACCTCGAGGGGGGAGCCGATCTGGGCGGCGGTGCCGTTGTCCATGACCACCAGCCGGTCCCCCAGGGTCATGGCCTCCACCTGGTCGTGGGTGACGTAGATGCTGGTGATTCTCAGATCCTCGTGAAGCTTGCGGATCTCGAGGCGCATCTGAACCCGCAGCTTGGCGTCCAGGTTGCTGAGCGGCTCGTCGAAGAGGAAGACTTTGGGCTCGCGCACGATGCACCGGCCCATGGCCACCCGCTGGCGCTGGCCGCCGGAGAGCTGGCGCGGCTTGCGCTCGAGCAGATCGGTCAGCTCCAGGATGCGCGCGGCGTTACGCACCCGCCGGTCGGTCTCCTCCTTGGGGGTCCCACGCATCCTCAGACCGTAGGCCATGTTGCGGTAGACCGTCATGTGGGGATAGAGCGCGTAGTTCTGGAACACCATGGCGATGTCGCGCTGGGCCGGCTCCAGACGGTTGACCACCCGGCCGTCGATGGCGATCTCCCCGCTCGTGATCTCTTCGAGACCCGCGACCAGCCGCAGCAGGGTCGATTTGCCGCAGCCCGAGGGCCCCAGAATGACGATGAACTCACCGTCGCGGATGTCGCAGCTGACCCCGTGGATCACCTCGGCCTTGCCGAAGCGCTTGGTCACATTGCGGATGCTCACCTCGGCCATGGCAACCCCGTGCGCTTGTTGATCGCTCTTCCGCGACCGTTTTCATCGCGGCTGGAGCCTACTCCGCCGAAGTACAGGCGACGAAGGCCGGGAGCCGCTCCCACAGGGATTGTGAATGGACGGCTTCGAAGAAGGCTGAAATTCAAGGCGCGCACCCGCCGCGGTGCGAGGCGTACTGGCCGTACGCCGCAGCACCCGCGGCGCAGCGCGCAACGCCGAAGTTCGGCCTTATAAGAAGCCGTCATTTTTCGGTTTCCGTCATCCCGCGCACAAACTGCTTCTGCATGAAGATCACGACCAGCACCGGGGGCAGCATGGCGAGAATGGTGGCGGCCATGATGATCTGCCACTCGGCCTGGCCCTC
>JBFYWX010000125.1:0-2719 GCA_041310825.1 Desulfobacteraceae bacterium
CAGGGCCACTTTCGCCTTGAACTGGGCACTGTGCTTTTTACGTGTCTTGCTCATCTCTGATCCTCCCGTTGGGGTCTGAATCAGAGCTTAGCACACTGTCCAAATTTTTGGGACCACCGCCGACGCCCGCGATCCGGAGTGTGAAACGTTAGCGACGTGGTCTACCGGCGGGGTCGGAGTCGTGATCGATTACAGGGCTCGGGATTCAACTTCGGTAAAGGGTTGCATCAAACACAAAACACAAAAAAACATAATTTTTACTATTGAATATTGATAATATTTATTTGATATTATAGCTTAATATTTAATTTTAATCAACTTCCAAAATTGACTTCACAACCTCGATCCGGTAAAATGGATTATTAACTGCGCGCATCGAGTGGAACCCCATGGACGACACGGCGGCACAGCTGCTCCAGGAACTCTCCAACCCCCTGCCCGGCGGGCAACCACCCCCGGCGGCCGCGGCGGAATCCCTGCAGGCGGATGAGATCGACCGCCGGCGCATCCTGCTGGTGGAGGCAGCCTACCTGCTGAACGCCTGCTTCCGGGATGTTCAGTACTGGGAGGGGGTCAAGGCCGAAAAGGACACCTTCAAGCAGCTCGCGACCGTGCTGCTTCAACTGACCCGACTGCCGGGACATGACGGCTTGCTGCACATCAACCGCCGCAGCGGGGGCCAGGGCAAGGCCGGCGATCGGCCGGACTACAGCCTCCGGGTCGGGGATCTGAGCATCGACACGGCCATCGTCGCCGCCGTCATCAAGCGCATGGGGATCCGCTTCAAGCACCTGGAAGGCCGGGTCCTCAAGTTCAACGAGACGCTGGCGGCCGAGGGCATCGACACCCTGCGCCTGCGCCTGCCGGGCGAAGCCCCGGAAACAGTGGAAGCCCTGCGGGTCGCCCTGCGGATCCTATCCTGCTACCGCCAGGCCGCTGAGAAGAACGCCCCCATCAGCTTCGTCCGCCACGGGACCCCGGTCCAGCTCACCCCGGTCAAGGACGAGCGCCACCTGCCGGACCCCAACCTGACGATGCTCGCAGCGGCCAACGATCTGTCGGCCGCCGCCGTCCAGGAGCTGGTGTTAAAAGTGTCGGCCTTGATGAAGCGGCCGGAAGGCGCCGCCCTGAGCCGCCGGGCCGCAAACATGTTTCAGGCCTTTTTCGCGATCAAAAGCCTGAGGGAAAAACTCCAGCGCCCTCCGATCGAAGTCAACGCCGACATGCCCTCCGGCGAGGCCCCGACCGTGGCCATGGTCGCAGCCTCGCCGGTCGGGATGCCGGGTTTGAACTCGGTCGGGGTACCGGCGATCGCCCCTGCCATCGAGGCCCGCAGCGGAGGTCCGTTCCCGGCCGAGCCAGCCACTGGGCCCGCGCCGGCGGCGGGACCGGTCATCGACGATGCGGCCTTGCAGGCCGGGAGGCAGCGTTTCATCGCCAGCGCCTGTCCCGGTGCCCCGGCCGCCGCCGCCGTACACGGCGTCTTTGCCCAGGACTACGGGAGCATCGGCGCCGCGGGGCTCGGTGAGCGCCTGGAGCAGATGGGCCAGCTGCTCTCCGCCATGCAGGCCAACCCCGCCGGCGCCAAATTAATCGAGGCCGTCCTGCAACGCGTGCAGAACGGGGTCGACCAACTGCCGCCCGACCTGCTCAACGATGTCGTGGTGGAGAAAAACGAGGTCAAGGTCTGGGAGGACGGCCGCGAGAGAGTCCTCGGCCGGGTGGAGGAGAACTTGGCCCGGGCCATCGACACGGCCAAGGACCATGCCGCCCTCCGTCGCAAACTGCAGTCGTCTGCCGGAGAGGAGCCCATTTATCTCTCCCGCGACCCGGCGACCCTCGCCGCCTTTTTCGATCTCCCGCTGCAGGACATGGAGGCCATTCTCAGCCTGTTCCGCGGCTGTTTCGACCACCGGGGAAACTTCCAGAAACCGCTTTTCGAGAAGCGGGTGCCGGAGTTGGCCACGTACCACAAGAAAATCTTCGCCGTGCTCTGGGAGTTTCTAAAAGACATGCCGCAGCGGGTGGACCGGCTGTCCTTTTTGAACTCCCTCCAGCTCATGATCAAGCAAATCCGGCAGCCGCTCCAGGCCGTCCGGCTCCTGCTGTCCGACTTCATGGGCGACCCGGCCCAAGTCAGCTACCCCGACCGCAACGCCATGATGCTCTGCACCCAGCTCCTGCGGACCTACAACAAAGAAATCAACGTCGACATCGAACTGACCCCCGAAGAGATCCTGCGGGTCTATACGGGGCTCGACGGCCAGGTGGTCAACTACGCGGGCTGGAAGGTGAACGGGGACCAAAAGCGTTTCCTGACCAAGATCGTCAGCATCCGCAAGCGGATTACGGCGGCCCTCGACCCCGGCCTGGCCGATGCGGCGGCGATGCCGCTCAAGTTCCTGCTGGCCCTGGAACGGGAGGTGCACATCTTTCTCGCGCTGGGCGGCGGCCGCACGGCCGAATCGATCCTGCACAGCGCGCTGGGGGTCTACGGCAGCCCCGAATCGCTCTATTACAGCGCGGAGGAGGGGCGACGGAACTTCTACGCGCTGCTCCAGCACCTGTCGGTCCTGATCCGCGGGATCGGCCGGGTCGGGACGGAGGTCGACCTCATCCTGATCGACCGGGTCCGGAGCCATGAAGAGGCGTTTCTGAAGATGGCCGCCGACACCCGCCAGGCCGCCATGGTAAGGCGCGTCTTCAACTGGGCGGACCC
>JBFYWX010000144.1:0-6505 GCA_041310825.1 Desulfobacteraceae bacterium
TCCTGAACGCCTGGCCGGCACTGCAGCAAACATACGATGAGCGCTTCAAGCGCATGTGGGAATATTATCTGCTGTCCAGCGCCGGGGCCTTCCGCGCCCGCAGCAACGTCGTGTGGCAGATCGTTCTGACCCCAGCCGGCGGCGGAGAGCCCCAGCCCGACTGCCGGTTTTAGAAGGGATCGAAACCCATGGCGCATGCGAACAACCTTTCGGCCTACGCCAGACTTTCCGACCGCTTGAACCGCTTTCCGCAAGGGGCGCCCCCGACGAAGCTGCTGTTCGCCATCTTGAAAATGCTGTTCAGCGAAAAGGAGGCCGGACTGGTGGCGCAGCTGCCCATCCGGTGTTAGAATTTGGTTAAACTCTCTTTTGCCTTTGCGACGGAAACAAGACTGGGGTATGGCGTTGTCTATGAACTCCACCTGATTCTTGCCGGAGGCAACATCATGCGCCTGATCAATGTCCTTTTCATCTGCCGCCACAACAGCGGGCGGAGCCAGATCGCCGAGGCCTATCTCAAAAAATTCGGCGGTGAGAATTTCCATGTCGAAAGCGCCGGCTTCGAGCCGGCCGAGCAGGTCAACCCCCTTGTCGTCGAAGTGATGCAGGAAGAGGAGATCGACCTCTCCGCCAAGAAACCCCAGAGCGTCTTCGGGTTGTACAAGCAGGGTCGGCTGTTCGATCACGTGATCACCGTCTGCAGCGACAGCGAGGGGGAGTGCCCGATCTTCCCCGGCATCACCCGGCGCTGGCACATCCCGTTCCCGGATCCGGCGGCGGCCGCAGGCACGCACGAACAGAAACTGGCCAAGGTCCGGGAGATCCGCGATGCGATCAAGGCGATGATTTTAATTCCCCCGGAAGGGCAATTCGATTTCCGCAAGCTGTCTTGAGAACGGTCTTGCCTCCCGCCGTTTTTTCGGATTGACACCAATCCTTCGCACTGCTATATTTCGCCATATAACGAAATATAGAGGTGCCGATGAACTCCTTTCTCAACCTCACCCGCGCCCTGTCGGATGAAAACCGTCTGCGGGCCTTGCTGGCGTTGGAGGGCCGCGCGCTTTGCGTGTGCCAGATCATCGAACTCCTGGAACTGGCGCCCTCGACGGTTTCAAAGCACATGTCGATTCTGAAACAGGCCGGCCTCGTTGAGGGGCAAAAGCGCGGCCGGTGGATGTATTACCGGCAGCCGGACGGAAAGGCGCCGGACGAGGCCCGGCAGGCATTGGCGTTTGTACGCGCCTGCCTGCTGCATTCGCAAAGGGCCCGGCAGGACCAGCGCCGGCTGGCGGCGATCCTCAAACTGGACCGCAACGCGATCTGCCGCCGCCAGGCAGGCCGATAGGCGCACGCTGCAGAACAAGTCAACTCACTACCAGGGGGTGCCACGTGACCACCAGCAGTCTTCAGGCGGCCGGCCAGGCCGCCGAAATCTCAGCCACCAAAGGGCTCAGCGCGTTTGAACGCTATCTGTCGGTCTGGGTGATTCTGTGCATCATCGCCGGGATCCTGCTGGGAAAGACAGCGCCCGGGTTTGCCGCCTACCTCGATGGGCTTGCCATCTATGTCAACGAAGCACCGGTGGTATCGATTCCGATTGCCATTTGCCTGTTCTTCATGATGTATCCCATCATGGTCAAAATCGACTTCGCCGAGGTGATCAAGGCCGGGAAAAGCGCCAAGCCCGTGTTGCTGACCCTTATTGTGAACTGGGCCGTCAAGCCCTTCACCATGTATGGGATCGCCATCTTCTTTTTGGGAACGCTGTTTTACAACCTGATCGGCCCCGAAGCGAAGGACCTGGTCAAAATGCCGTTCGGGCTGGATCTGCCCGTCGGGGCCGAACACGGTGCCGGGAAGGTGGTGCTCGTTTCAGGGATCAAAATGCTGGAGGTACCTCTTTGGCGCAGCTATCTCGCCGGCTGCATCCTGCTGGGGATCGCCCCCTGCACTGCCATGGTGCTCGTCTGGGGCTATCTCGCCCGCGGCAACGACGGGCTGACGCTGGTGATGGTGGCCATCAACTCGCTGACTATGCTGGTGCTTTACGGGGCCCTCGGCGGATACCTTCTGGGTGTGGGTAGACTGCCGGTCCCCTGGCAGGCATTACTGCTCTCGATCGCGATCTATGTCGCCCTGCCTCTGGTGGCAGGGTATCTCTCGCGACGATGGATCATCACCTCCAAAGGCGAATCCTGGTTCAAGGAAAAATTTCTGCACGTCTTAACGCCCGTGACCATCATCGCGCTCCTGATCACCCTGGTCCTGCTCTTCAGCTTCAAAGGTGAGGTCATCGTCGCCAACCCTTTGACGATCTTGTGGATCGCCATCCCACTCTTCATCCAGACCAACCTGATCTTCTGGCTGGCCTACGGTCTCGCCCGGGTTCTCAAATTAGAGTATAAGGATGCGGCCCCCGCCGCCATGATCGGGGCCTCCAACCATTTCGAAGTGGCGATTGCAACGGCCACGATGCTCTTCGGGCTGTCCTCCGGGGCGGCCCTGGCAACGGTGGTAGGGGTGCTGATCGAGGTGCCGGTGATGCTGATGCTGGTGAAAATCTGTTTGAAAACTCCCCACTGGTTCGCCGCATCGGGTTCCCCTGGGCGAGCCTGAAAGCTATCACGGTAAGCCGTAAGGCAGAAACGCTCCGACAGATATGCAAATGACCCGAAAGGCGGATCTGTCCGAACGACAGATTCAATTCATCGCTGAGCGCGGCCGGGTGATGTCGATCTTCACGGGCGCCACCGTCGTCGGGTGATGACACGGTGTAAAGGGGCCGATCGGTCGGATCGGCAGGCCCATCGACAACCGGGAATACGTGCTGCTGAAGACGGGTCGAATTCAACTCTACATTGAAAAGAAGCTCACAGACCAGTTGCCGGATTCAGGCGGCCGGATTCTGGCCTACATGGGAGATTACGGGTGCTGGTCGCTGGCAGTCGATATCTGATTTTCGACTAGAATAGGACACCATACTGGGGTGGCTGCCGACTGCGCCGGAGTTGGCCATCAAGGAATCGCGGCTGGAACCTACTCCGCCGAAGTACAGGCTACGAAGGCCGGGAGCCGCTCCCACAGTGACCGGAAGCATGAATGCATTAAAAGCTAAAGCCGATCCTGAACGCACCGCGCGCAAGATCGTCATGGACTGCGCCGACTGCGACTGCTGCCGGCCCATCATGGACGAGTCCTGCCTCTTCTTCCCGGAGCTGTACCGGCTGTACGATCAGGAAGCTGAGACCGGGCAGAAGATTTCCCCCGAAGAGCTGCGGCAGCTCGTGGAAAAATGCAATTTCTGCGCGCTCTGCCCGTGCCCTAACATCCGGGCGGATATCATTCGCGCCAAGACACAGTTCGCCGAACGCGACGGATTGAAATTCGGCGTGCGCGCCGTCGAGGATGTCGCGCGCATCGGCAAGCTTTGCGGCGCCCTGCCGGGGCTGACCAACCGAGTGCTGGGAAGCAACCTGGCCGGCGGGGCGATCAAGCAGGCGCTCGGCATCCACCGTGGCCGTAAAATGCCCGCCTTCCCCGAGGAGAGCTTCACGGCGTGGGCCAGGATCCAAGGTTTGCATGTCAAACCGAACGCGACGGCCGGACGCCAGGTGGCCTACTTCGCCGGCTGCACCGCACGGTACATCTTCCCTGAGGTCGCCAGGGCCACGGTGGCCGTGCTCCAGCACAACGGCATCGCAGTCTATTGCCCTGAACAGAAATGCTGCGGCATGCCGAGCTTCCTCGAGGGCGACCGCAACCTCACCATGGCGGTTGCGGAGCACAATCTGGGTTTGCTGGCGGTTGCAGTGGGGGACGGATTCGACATCCTGTGCTCATGCCCGACATGCAGCTTCATGCTGAGAAACCTGTTGACCGAGGGCGCCTACTATTCGCAGGAATACCAGGCAAGCGCCGGAGGAGACCCCAAATTCATCAAAGTGCCGGCCAAGACGGCTGTCGGCAACCCCAATGGAAGAAGAATCGAGTCTTTCGACAAGACCATCTTCAACAGCCTCATGAAAGACGAGGGCTATTTTTCCTCTCTCGACCCGATGAAGCGCGTGGCGTTAGCTGAAAAGACTTTCGACCTCGGGGAATATCTTTTGAACCTTCACCGATCCGGCGACCTTAAAACCGATTTCGCTCCGATTCAGCGGCAGACGGTTTACTTCCCGCCCTGCCACCAGCGGGAGCAGGAGTTCGGCCAGCCCTACCTGGAACTTCTGGGCTTGATCCCCGGCCTGAAAGCGGATGCGATCCAGGGCAACCTTTATTGCTGCGGGCTGGCCGGGGTGATGGGGTTCAAGCGCGATTTTCACGAGGCCTCCATCGAGCTGGGAAGCCGGCTCATGCGCAAGATCCAAGAGTTGAACCCGGAAACCCTTTTGACCGATTGTCTGAGCTGCCGGATCCAGTTCAACCAGGAGTTGCGGTGTCAGGTGAAACACCCGATCGAACTTTTGGCGGAGTCGTACCGACAGGGCCAAGCCTCATCCGGTGATGCTTGATTTTCTAAAAACGCCTTTAAGGAGAGATACCAGCCGGTGTCCATCCAGAAGGGGTGGATTGCGGTTCAGGCCAAGGCCGCAGCGATCTCGCAACCGCAGGCGTAGTCCTTCTACGTCGAGGATTGCGAAGAGCGAGAACGCCGGCCTGGGCCGAAAGACGCCGTTTCTGGATGGATACTAATTGACGATCAGAACCGAGACATCTTTCGCGCCGTTTAAAACTTTCTGGGAAACGCTCCCCAGGAGGAAGCCTTTGACCGGGGACAACCCCCGGCGGCCAAGCACGACCACGTCGTACCCGTTGCGGGACTCCTCGATGATCTCGACGGCGACATCGGTTCTCATGGTTTTATAAAGAATGGTCACCTGCTCGGCACTGAAGCCGGCATCGATCAGGCGCCGGCGCGCGGCACCCTGGGCGGATTTGAGGGCGGATTCTTTGTGCTCGTCCACCGCGCGGCAGTAATCCGGATGATGGGAGGCCAGGTACCCGTGCAGGGCCGCCGTGTCCATTTCACACAAGAGATCGACCGGCCGCATGATGCTCAAAAGCGTGACGCGGCAGCCGCTGGCGAAGGTTTTGGCAATGAAGTCAACGGCTTTCATGGAACTCTCGGATTCATCCATGGCAACGAGCACATTCTGTGGCATAGGGCATCCTTTCGATTATGCTGAAACATAGACGTGCCGAATCAATAAGTTAAGTTATGCTCAAACAAAGGCAAATTCAACAGCGGCTCTTCATTTTCAAGAATTGGGAACTACGAATGGAACTAAAACCAATAGCCGAATTCACTCCATGCTGCAGCACTTCCAAGGTCAGCCCACCCAAAAAGGCCGGGGCGCGCGCCGCAAAGATCAAGCCGGTTGAGGTCGGTGTTTTCGTCGCGGCCCTGGCAGGATGGTGGCTGGTCTATCAGAACCTGTTGCCGATGGCGCGCTTCCTGACATACGACCTTTTCGGGTTGAGTGAGGGATCGCACTTTGCCGCCGCGCTCGAGTTTTTCATCTACGACACGCCCAAGGTCCTGATGCTCCTCGCCCTTGTGGTGTTCGGAGTCGGGATCATCAACACCTTTTTCACGCCGGAGCGGACCCGCCGCATCCTGGCGGGTAAAAAGGAGGTTGTGGGCAATGTGCTGGCAGCCCTGCTGGGAGTCGCAACGCCCTTCTGCTCCTGCTCGGCCATCCCGCTCTTCATCGGCTTTGTGACGGCCGGAATCCCCCTGGGGGTGACCTTCTCGTTTCTGATCGCCGCACCGATGATCAACGAGGTGGCGGTGATCCTGCTCTATGGGCTTTTGGGCTGGGAAATAGCCGCCATCTATGCCGGCACCGGGCTTTTAATCGCCATCATCGGCGGCTGGATCCTCGGCCGTCTGAAGATGGAAAGCCACATCGAGGAATGGGTCACCCAGGTCCGGGTCGATACCACCCAGATTGTTTCGGGCCCCCAGAATCTTCGCGACAGAGTTCGCGCCGGGCTTGAGGCCGTGCGCAGCATCGTCGGCCGCGTATGGAAATGGATCGTTTTAGGGATCGCCGTCGGCGCCTTCATTCACGGCTACGTGCCGGAGAAATTTCTGGCCGCCCTGATGGGCAAAGGGGCCTGGTGGTCGGTGCCGATCGCGGTGGTGATCGGGATCCCCATGTACTCCAACGCCGCCGGCATGATCCCGATCGTCCAGGCCTTGCTGGGCAAAGGCGCGGCGCTGGGCACGGTGCTCGCCTTCATGATGAGCGTCATCGCCCTCTCCCTGCCCGAGATCCTCATCCTGCGCAAAGTGCTCAAGGTGCGGCTGATCGTCACCTTCGTCGGCATCGTCGAACTGGGAATCCTTATCGTAGGCTACCTGTTCAATGCGATCACATAAAAATTGCGGCCCGGCCGTGTGAGAACCTCATATTTTCCTAACCGGTTGTGATTATGATCCTGCTTAGGCGGCCGCTGAGCTGACGGCCGCAATTTTTAGCCGGGGGGTGTCAAAGTG
>JBFYWX010000163.1:0-4530 GCA_041310825.1 Desulfobacteraceae bacterium
CCTCTTGCGGATCCTCGTGAATTAGCGGCAGCAGTGTCTCGGCGAATCGGGCAAGATTCCACTGGGCGATCTGCGGCTGCCGGCCGTAAGCGTATCGCCCGTTGTGATCGATGGAACTGAAGACAGTATTCGGATCGTAGGCGTCCATGAACGCGCAGGGGCCATAGTCGATGGTTTCACCGCAAAGGGCCATATTGTCCGTGTTCATGACGCCGTGGATGAAGCCAACCAGCAGCCAGCGGGCCACCAGGGAGGCCTGCCGCTCCATGACGGCCTCAAGCAGGGCAAGATACGGATTGCCGTCCGTTGCCAGATCAGGAAAGTGGCGGCGGATGGTGTAATCGGCCAGCGCCAGGATCTCGTTGGGTTTGCCCCTTGCCGCCGCATACTCGAAAGTGCCCACGCGGATGTGGCTGGCCGCCGTGCGGGTGAGAATCGCCCCCGGCAGGGCGGTTTCACGGAACACCTGTTCACCAGTGGTCACCACCGCAAGGCTGCGGGTCGTCGGTATGTTCAGGGCGTGCAGGGCCTCGCTGATGATGTACTCTCTAAGCATCGGCCCCAGGGCCGCCCGTCCGTCTCCCTGCCGCGAAAACGGGGTTTTGCCGGACCCTTTGTACTGGATGTCGAAGCGCTCACCTTTCGGTGTCACTTGCTCGCCCAGCAATATTGCCCGCCCATCGCCCAGCATGGTGAAAAAGCCGAATTGATGCCCCGCATAGGCCTGAGCAAGAGGCTCGGCCCCCTCGGGGACCCGGTTGCCCGAGAAAACAGCGGCGCCCTCGTAGCCCTTTAGGGCATCGGGGTTCAGCCCCAGAAACTGGGCCAGCGCCACATTGAAAACCACGAGTTTCGGCGTGCGTACCGGTACTGGATTCAGCCGGACATAGAAAGCCTCAGGCAACCGTGCATAGCTGTTCTCGAGTTTCCACCCGGCCTCCAGGCGGTTTTGTCTGCTGCTGGGCGTCATAGAATTCTCCTGCGTCTCAAATGACGTGTATGAATACAAAACATTGGGCTAGAATAGCCGGAGGTCAAGAGGGATGTAGAGAAAGCGGTGATAACCATCAAATACATGCCTACTAACAGGGGTTTTGTTACTAAACGGTAGGTTTTTGAATCCGATCTATTTCAAACCCGTGCACTTACTAAACAAGGGGGGACGTTCGTGCAGAACAAAGGGGGACGTTCGTGCAGAGCATTCACAACTTTCCAATAAGATCATCAACATCAGGCGATGACGGCGATTGAAATTGACCACGTAACCGGTTAATACTTTCCGCATGCTCGCCGACAAGGGCCGGTTTCGAGTCCTGCACAAAAGGTGAAAATGATGCGGCATAAGCACCCAGGCATAGACGTCCAGAGCGCCCTCTTCGACTGAAACAGCCAGCCGATCTATGAAATCGCTGCGATCCGCATCGTCAAAAAATATCTCTTTCCGCTCGATGTCCCGACCCATGACATGCTGCAAAACCCGGGGGCATCTAATCCGGCTGATCTTGGCATCGGTTTTAATTGTCATGGCCTCGTTCATGTATAAGGCATTTTCTGCACGAATGTCCCCTTACGACCTTCGCGTCCTCGACGGCAAGCGAATCCGTGACGAGGGGCCGGCAAATCGTCGAAGCAAGGGTTGAAGTTTTTGGATGAGGACATTGTATAATCCGAGTATCCGAGGAGCGTCCCGTAGTCTCTGGAACACGCCGCATCGATCGCGGCGTAAATGTCGGCTCCCGTAACGCCCGATCTATTATTTTGATCTCCTTCATCTGCCGGTGTTTCGCCTTGACAATCCTGTGGAAATCGTTAAAATCCGGGTACCTAAACTCTTAAAATTATTATATGTGTCTGAATTAATTGCTTTAATAATTCGCCTCATAACCCGAGGGTTCCTGATTCGGCTCTGGGCCCAGCGGCCAATCTGTCAAATAAGGATCCAGATCGAAAAGATGGATCATTTTTTTGTGGCAGACATCGGTGTCGATGTCGACGGGCAGATATATGAAAGTGGCGCTTGTATTCCCACCGATCTGTGACCCGACGGCAGCCTATATCGCTCTGCCCTCTCTGACAGCCTGGCTTCGATCCCACGGCATCGAGGCCGTCCCCATTGATGCCAACCTGGAGTGCACTGAAAATTTACTGCAGCCCCACAATCTAAAAATCTTCACCGAACGCCTGACCAAGCGACTGAGCCGGCTGGAACGCAAACGCATTCTCAATCACCAGGAGCAACTGGCCTATGTGACACTATGGCAGGGAAAACAAGCCGGCCGCTCGACGCTGAAAAATATCGAGGACGCGGTTTCCGTGCTCCGCGGTCGTTCCGGTGCGCGGTTTTTTGACCCGGCGGAATATTACCGCGCGATTGCGGCAATCGAAGCGGCCTTGCGGTTGATCAGCGCCGCCTTCACACCCCTGGAAATGGATTTTACCCGATATCGCACGCCGTTTTCTTTGCTGAACATGGATCAAATTCGAAACGACGCCCATGCCGACCGTACTCCGTTTTTTGATTACTTCAACGGCCAATTAGTAGACCGGCTTGCCGAAGAGGAGGTCGACCTGGTGGGGGTTTCGGTGGCCTACACTTCTCAGACTCAACAGGCCTACACGTTGGCGTACGTGCTGCGTCGCAGACTTCCGAATGTGTATCTGACGGTCGGTGGCCCGGCTCTGACACAATTATTTTTGCGGCTGGATCCGGACAAACGCAAAGACTGTTTAGGCCCTTTTCACTCGGCCGTCTTGTTTGAAGGCGAAATGCCTTTGTTGGGCATCGTGCGGGAACTGGAGTCGGACCGCAGACCAATTGGCATTTTGCACTCAGACGATCCGATAGAACTGGCCCGTCTGCCGGCTCCCGATTTCGACGGTCTGCCGCTGGAGCGCTACTTCAGCCCTGAACCGGTATTGCCCTATGATCCGACCCGGGGCTGTTACTGGGGGAAATGTACGTTCTGCCATTACGGCCTGGCTGAAAAAGGAACGGCCCTGTACCGCGAGCGGCCTGCTGCGGCGGTCCTGCAGCATTTGGAAAAACTCTCGGCGCGCCACGGCTGCCGTCTGTTCTATTTATCCCAGGATGTCATGGCCCCGAGGACGGTTCATCGCCTTGCCCGGGAAGTTCGGGAAGCCGGATCGACCTGGCGCTGGGCCTCGGACCTGCGCCCCGAACCCTACTTCACTGCTGAAGTATGCCGAGATCTGGTCGAAGGCGGAGCGCTTGCGGTTTCCTTGGGAATTGAATCCGGCTCTGCGCGGATGCTGAATCTGATTCGCAAAGGAACCGCCAGGGAGGATCTGGAAACGGTGATCCAAAACCTGTCGGCCGTCGGCGTGGCCGTCGAAGCCATGTGTTTTACGGATTTTCCAACGGAATCCTACGCGGATGCCATGGCAACCCTGCAACTGCTCGACACCCAGCGCGAGGCGATTGCCCTGTTTATGTGCGGCCGGTTTCAGCTGACCAGCGGTTCGGCTGTGGCCGGCAGGCCTTCGGACTTCGGAATCCGCGAAATATGGCATGTCGCCGGAGACGACCTTCGCAGCGCCCTGTACTATGAAGAGAAGACGGCCTCCAAAACCGCCGCGGAAGCCGAACATATCGAAGCCCGGTTGAATCGGATTTCTCGTCATTGGCAGCTTCACGACTATCCCTGGGCCGGATCTTTGTCCACGGCCCACACGTTGCTTTGGTACGAGCGTTTCGGTCCGCAGATATTCAAACGATTGGCGCGCACCAAAGGACTGCACTCCGGCACACGGTTCACCGCGCCTGTCGCGGCCCTGCCGCATCAGTTGAGAACGGTTGCCGAGCGCGCCTTTGAAAACGAGGCCAACCTCTGGCATGCGCTCGTTCGCCGGAAGCGGACGGTCACACCGGAACTCTACCGGCGGTTGGCGGAAAACCTGCCGTCGCTGAGCGTTCGGAAAACCAGGAAATCATCCGAATAAACCGGTCTTGCGGGATATGCGCAACTTGCATCAATACACAAAGGATCCGCAGAAGGCCCTTTCCTTTCTGGAAGCTTTTAGAACTGCGTTGATTCGAACCGCCGTCATGGTGGCCGTTTTTTCCGTTGGCGGCTACCTGGCGGCCGGAACGATCGTTCGCTTCCTGCAGCGTCTGACCGGCGTCAAACTGGTTGCCTACGGCATCCCCGAGACGTTTTTTGCCTTCCTGACGCTGGCCCTCGGAGCGGGTTTATTTGCGAGTATCCCCTATCTGTTGTATTCGATCCTGTCTCCGCTACCGGCCCTGTTTTCCACTTTTCGACGCAAGACCATGTTTGCTTTCTGGCTGGCTTCGATCCTGTTGTTCTATACCGGCGCCGCTTTCTGCCTGCTGGTATCCCTGCCTTACGGCGTTCAATTTTTACTGAGCTACGAGAGCCGGTACATCACCGCCTTGATCTCCGTTAAAAAGTTCGTTTCCTTTTGCCTGCTGATCGTCTTCGGCTTTGGGATGATTTTCGAACTGCCGCTTTCCATGATGCTGCTGGGCCGCATCGGGCTGGTCAGCGC
>JBFYWX010000198.1:0-7252 GCA_041310825.1 Desulfobacteraceae bacterium
CGCTGGTTGGTGGCTGCCTCCGATTCGTACACCTCTTGGTCGATCGCAAGCGTGCGGCCGGCAAAACGGGACAACCCCTCCTGGATAAACCGCCATTTGGCTTCGGCCGTCTCACCCGGCACGAGGCTGGTGGTGGCGATCGCCCCGGCGTTCACCATCGGGTTCATCGTGCGGTCCGCATTCAACTCGATGGCCATCACCGAGTTGAAGGGCAGCCCCGTGCTGTTTACGCCGATCCTGCGGCGTGCCTCCTCGCAGCCGATCGCCTGGGAGACGAGGGCGAATACAAACGGCTTCGACACGCTCTGGATCGAAAATTCGTGCGCCGTATCCCCTACGGCGAAGACACGGCCGTTGATGCCGACCACGCACACGCCGAAAAGTCCCCGCGGCGTGCGGGCCAGAGCGGGTATGTAGTCCGCGACCTTGCCTTCATCCAGGGATTTGTAGCGCTGGTAGGCCTCTTCAATCAGGGTCGCCACTTCCTGTTCCGGCGGTAGATGGCCGGTGGAAATGGCCGACTGTGCAGAAGCCTCGTCTACCTCGATTTCGGTGAACATGCCGGGCTCCTTTCGTGGCAACGGTTGGAAAAACGGGAATAGACTCGAAGCGGTGTTGAGCAAACAGCCATAAAAATATAAATGAGATGAAGTTTCTAAAGTATCTTTATTTTTGCTGTCAAGAAGTATTTTCAAAAGAATTGTTAGAAAAATGTTAGCCATCGCATAACCCTGTTGCACGAATACCCATTCTCTGCTATGCAATTTTCGAATTTGAAGGCCGAAGAGGTTCAGAACAGTCGAAACCGGCTGGGACCCCGGGCCCCGGCACTCCTGAAAGGCATCCTATGCACACGACCAGATACCCCGGCTTCGGGAATATCCGCCACCTCATCCGGATCGGCATCGGCATTTTTCTTACTCTGACTTTCGCCTGCGACCGGCAGAACCCGGGAGCGCCCCCCCCGGCTCAGCCGCCTCCGGAAGTGGTGGTGTCTCCCGTCGTCCAAACCACCGTTCCGCTCTACCGGGAATATGTGGCGCGCACGGAAGCGCGCGAAACCGTGGCGTTGCGCTCCCGGGTGGACGGGTATCTGGACAAGGTCCTCTTTGAGGAGGGCAGTCAGGTCGCAGCCGGGCAACTGCTGTTCGTTATCGACCAGCGGCCCTTCCAGGCGGCACTGCAGGAAGCGCGCGGCAGCCTCGCTCAGGCTCAAGCCGCGCTCAACAAGGCCCGCCGGGACGTGACCCGCCTTCAGCCGCTGGTGGCCGAATCGGCCGCCCCGGAGGCGGACCTGGATGATGCCAAGTCGGCGGTCGAACTCAGCCAGGCCACCGGCGAGAGGGCCAAGGCCGCGATCGCCATGGCCGAGCTGAACCTGAAATTCAGCGAGATTCGCGCCCCCATCAGCGGCATCGTCGGCAAACAGGAGGTCACCGCCGGGAACATCGTCTCCCGGGACCAGACTCTCCTGACCTCCATCTCCTCCTGGGACCCCATGCGGGCGGTCTTCAGCATCAGCGAGACGGACTACCTGCGCCTGGGACAGCAGCGCCGTGACGACAATCCGTTTCTCCCGCAAAAAAACGCCGCGCCGTTCGAATTGATTATGGCCGACGGCGGTATCTACCCGCTGCGGGGGAGCCTCGGCTTTTTGGACCGGACCCTGGATCTCACCACCGGCACTCTGAACGTATACGTCAGCTTCCCCAACCCCGACCGACTGCTCCGGCCCGGGCTCTTCGGCCGCGTCCGGGTGATGGTCGAGGCCAAGCCCGACGCCCTGCTGGTGCCTCAGAAATCGGTGCAGGTGATCCAGGGTGTCAGCAGCGTGCTCGTGGTCGGCGAAGACGACAGCGTAGGGTTGCGCGTCGTGACCCTGGGGGAGCGCTTCAAGGACTTCTTCGTCGTCTCGCAAGGGCTTGAAGCCGGTCAGCGGGTGGTGGTGGAGGGTCTTCAGAAAGCCATCCCGGGCCGCAAGGTGCGCCCCCGAGAGCAACCCATCCTACCTCAGACAATCGGGGGCTGACAGTTATGGTCAAATACTTCATCCATCACCCCGTTTTCGCCATCGTCATCGGAGTGATCATCCTGATCGCCGGCGGACTCTCGATTCTCGCCCTGCCCACGTCCCAATACCCGCCCATCAGTCCTCCCACGGTCACCGTGGAAACTTTCTTCGTGGGGGCCAGCGCCCGGGTGGTCGAGCAGAACGTCGCCATCCCGATCGAGCAGGAAGTGAACGGGGCGGAGAACATGCTCTACATGTCCTCGAGCAGCACCAGTGACGGCCGCTACCGCCTGGTCTGCACGTTCGCGGTGGGAACCGACATCGACATCGCCCAGGTCGACGTGCAAAACCGCGTGAACCGGGCCGACCGCGCCCTGCCGCCCGAGGTCCTCAACTTCGGCCTATCGGTCCGCAAAGCCTCGCCGGACATGCTGATGGTTCTCTCCCTCTTTTCACCCGAGGGCGCCTACGACGACCTTTTTCTCAGCAACTTCGCCTCGCTGAACATCTTCGATCACATCGCCCGCATCGACGGCGTCGGAGACATCGCCATCGTGGGAGAGCGCGAGTACGCCATGCGTCTTTGGGTGAGGCCCGACAAGCTGGCGAGCCTGGGACTGACGGCCCGGGATGTCGCGCAGGCGGTGCAGGACCAGAACCTGCAGGCCCCCTCCGGTCTAGTGGGACAGCCTCCGGCCACCTCCGGGCTGAGCCGGCAGGAAAGCGTGGAGGTCCGGGGGCGATTGACCGAGGCGGAGGAATTCGGCAACATCATCGTCCGCACCCGGCCCGACGGCTCGATCCTGCGGGTGCGGGACGTGGCGAGCACCGAGCTGGGCGCCCGAAGCTACACGTCGTTTTCCCGGCGCGCGGGCCAGCCGGCCACCACCCTGGTGATCTACCAGCTCCCGGGAGCCAACGCCCTGGATGTGGCGAGCAGGATCCGGGCGTTCATGGAAGAGGCCCGGCAAAGCTTTCCGCCGGGCCTGGAATACGAAGTCTCCTACGACAACACCCTCTTCGTTCGGGTCGCACTCCAGGAGGTGGTCTTCACCCTGTTCAAGGCCCTGGGTCTGGTCATGCTGGTGGTGTTCGTCTTTTTGGGAAACTTCCGCGCCACCCTGGTCCCCTGCCTGGTGGTGCCCATCCCCATGGTGGGCACCTTCGCCGGCTTTTTGGCCCTGGGCTTCTCGATCAACACCCTCTCGCTCTTCGGCCTGGTGCTCGCCATCGGCTCGGTGGTGGACGATGCCATCGTGGTGGTGGAGGCGGTCAAGGCGCACATGGCCAAGGGCCTGAGCCCGCTCGAGGCCACCGAGAAGGCCATGGACGAGGTCACCCGGCCCATCATCGGGGTGGCCTGCGCGCTGCTGGCGGTCTACGTTCCGGTTGTTTTCCTGGGCGGGATCGTCGGTCAGCTCTACCGGCAGTTCGCCCTCACCCTCGTCTTCGCGGCCCTGCTCTCGATCCTGGTCTCCCTGACCCTGACCCCGGCCCTGTGCGTCAAAATCCTGCGCCCCAAGAAAAAGAAGGGGGGCCTCCTCAACGCCTTCAACCGCGGGTTCAACCGGCTGTATGACGCCACCGCCGGCGGCTACCTCAAGGGGATTCAATTCCTGATGCGGCGCCTGATCCTGGCCGTGGTTCTATTGGCGGCGGTCTACTTCGGGGCCGGCCACCTGCTGCAGACCCTGCCGGGGGGACTGGTGCCCGACGAAGACCAGGGCGTGGTGTTCGCCACCTTCAACCTGCCGCCGGGAGCCACCCTGGAACGCACCGAGGCGGTGTTGACACGGGCGGAGCAGTTTGCCGCCGCCGTGCCGGGAGTCCAGACGGTGCTCGGCTGGGGCGGTTTCAACCTGATGACCAACTCCTTCAGCTCCGACGCCGCCACCCTCGTCATGACCCTCGCCCCGTGGGAAAAACGGACCACCCCGGAGACCGATCTGCGGGCCATCATGCAGCGCCTGCGGCGGGAGTTTGCCGATTATCCGGAGGCACTGGCCTTTGTCTACTCCCTGCCCTCCATCCCCGGCATGGGCAATGTCAGCGGGTTCCAATACATGCTCCAGGATCGCGCCGATCACACTCCCGAGGAGCTTTTCCAGACGGCCCGGGAGGTAGTGGCCGCCAGCGCCGCGGAGCCCTCGATCGCCGTCCTGTTCAACACCTTCCAGGTGAACGTGCCGCAGGTGCGGCTCGATATCGACCGGGAAAAGGTCCAGACCCTCGGGATCCCCCTCCGGGGCGTGCTCGACGGTCTGCAGCTCTACCTCGGCGGGTTCATGATCAACGACTTCAACCAATTCGGGCGGGTGTACCGCGTGATGATCCAGGCCAAGCCCGAATTCCGCCAGGGGCCGGAGGCCATCGGCGACATTTACGTCCGCAATGGGGCCGGGAAGATGGTCCCGCTCAGCACCCTGGTGACAATAAACTCACAGAGCGGACCCACCCACATCAACCGCTACAACATGTTTCGCGCGGCCGAGCTCTCCGGGCAGACCGCTCCCGGCTTCAGCTCCGGACAGTCCATCGCCGCCATGGAGCGGCTCTCCGAGAATCTACCCTCCGGGTTTGGACATGAATGGACGGGGCTCGCTTTCCAGGAAAAGCTCGCCGGCGGTCAGTCGGCCTATATTTTCGCTTTCTCGGTGCTCTTCGTCTTCCTGGTGCTGGCGGCGCTATACGAAAGCTGGGCCATCCCCCTCGGGGTGTTGCTGGGCCTGCCCATCACCGTGTTCGGGGCTTTACTCGGTATCTGGTTCCGTGGGTTGGCCAACGATGTGTACGTGCAGGTCGGCATCGTGATGCTGATCGGTCTCAACGCGAAACTCTCCATCATGATCGTGGAGTTCGCCAAAAACAAGCGCGACCTCGAAGGTTATACGACCTTCGACGCCGCAACCGAAGGGGCCAAGCTGCGTTTTCGGGCCGTCCTGATGACTGCGCTGGCGGAGGTTTTCGGGTTGACACCCCTGGTGCTCTCATCCGGCGCCGGCGCCGCGGCCCGCTGGTCACTGGGCACCGCCGTCGTCGCCGGCATGGCCACCGCCACGGTCCTGAGCCTTTTCTTCATTCCGGTGCTCTATTACGCCATTCAATCCCTGGTGGAAAAGGTAAAAAGGCGGCCGCAGGTACCCGCCGACCTGTCGGCGACGGCATCCGGCCCGGCCGGCGAGGCGTGAAGGAGGCTATGGTGAAACGGTTTGGTTTCTTGCTCATCGGCGTCCTGCTTTTCAGCGGATGCCTCGCTCCCCCGTATGGACGCACCCCGGGAGAGGTGCCAGGCAGTTATCGGTTCCAGTCGCTCGATGGGGAACCCCGACCCGAGCTCGCCTCTCTATCCGACCTCGCGTGGTGGGAAATGTTCGACGACCCCGTGCTGCAGGAGCTGATCGGCACCGCCCTGGCACAGAATTATGACGTCCGCCTGGCCATGGCCCGGGTGACCGAAGCGCGGGCCCAGGCAGGCGTGAGCCGATCCTTCCTGTGGCCCCAGGTGGACGGCACCGGCATCTACCGGCGGCAACGCATCAGCCGAAACAGCGTAGAGCCGCCCATCCCATCGGACGTCGATAGGACGAACGATTTTGCCCAGTTCAACTTCGACCTCTTCTGGGAGATCGACCTGTTCGGTCGTCTGAAGCACTTGAGCGATGCCGCCCAGTCCCTTTTCTTCGCTTCCGAATGGGGACGGCAGGCCGTGTTGTCCGCCGTCGTGGCCGATGTGGCGCGGGCCTACTTCGAGCTGCGCACCCTGGACTTCCAGCTGGAGATCTCCCGCGCCACCCTGGAATCCTTCGAGCGTTCACGCCATCTGGTCGAGCTGCGCTATCGGCAGGGTCTGGTGTCCGGTGAAGAGCTGGCCCAGGCGGAGGCCCTGGTGCACATCGCCGGTGTCCGGATCCCGGACCTGGAGCGGCTGATCGCCCAGACGGAGAACCAGATCGGCATCTTGCTGGGCGACAACCCGCAGCCCATCCTGCGCGGCAAGCCGCTGGCCGAACTGGCGGTGCGGCCGGAAGTCCCGGCCGGACTTCCCTCCGACCTGCTGGAACGGCGGCCGGACATCCGCCAATCCGAGGCGGTTCTCATGGCCGCCAACTACCGCATCGGCTCTGCCCGGGCCAATTTTTTCCCCCGGATCGCCCTCACCGGCCAGGCCGGCACCCAGAGCGTGGACCTCTCGGAACTTTTCACCGGGGCATCCTCGTTCTGGAACATCGGTCCGATCGCCACCCTGCCGATTTTTACCGGGGGCTTCAACTATTTCAACCTCAAGGCCACTGAGGCCCAAAAGGAGCAGGCGCTGACCTTGTACCAGTTCACCGTGCGTCAGGCCTTCCGGGAAGTGTCCGACGGGCTGGTGGCGCATGATCAATTCAAGAAGGTTCTCGTGGAGCAACAGGCCCTGGTCGAAAGCTACCGGCGCTACGCCGTGCTAGCCAATAAACGCTTCAAGGGCGGGCTCGAGTCCTTCCTGACGGTGCTCGATTCCGAACGCCAGCTGTTCAGCGCCAAGCTGGACCTGGCGGCGGTGCAGCGCGACCGCCTCCTGACCCTGGTGCAGCTCTACAAAGCCTTGGGGGGCGGCACGGAGCTTCTGGATGAACCCGAGGTGACCGGAGACGCCACTTCTTCGGTGAATACCGCAATCCAACCAGCGGCGCCGGGGCCCAAAGCCCCGTGAGGGCTGCGTCCTAAAGGCCATCCGGATAACCGTTTTTCCGATCAAACTTTCGATGGCGCCGTCCCGTCGGGCGGCGCGGGCTCATCCAGGTTAAGCGGTTTGAAGCTGTCGGTGAAGAGGGACTTGAGGTCGAAGGTCGAACGCCGGCCCAGGTCGTCGAAATGCCGCTCCAGGAAGTTGTCCGTCCAGGCCCGCCCGCGCTCCTTTAGGTAGGTCAGGAAAGCCCACTCGGCATTCATCTTGCTCGATGCGTCCAGGTCCTTGAGTTCCTCATGGGCGTGGATGAGGTGGACGAAGCAGTCGCGGTAGCGCTCGGACTCCAGCTTCTCGGCCGCGATCAATTGGTGGAGCAGCTCGATGGCGCGCAACTCCTTGATCAGGCTGGAGTTGAAGGTGATTTCATTGAGCCGGTTGATGATCTCGCGGCCGGTGCGCGGCAGCTGTTCGCGCACCATCGGGTTGATCTGCACGACAACCAGGTCCCGCGTGGCCTTGTCCTCCACTAGGGGGTGCAGCGCCGGGTTGCCGATGAAGCCGCCGTCCCAGTA
>JBFYWX010000203.1:0-2978 GCA_041310825.1 Desulfobacteraceae bacterium
TCTACGCCGCGTTCCTCGACGACATCGCCCGCGGCTGGCTGCAGGACTACCCAGTGAATGATGCCTGCTTCGACCAAGCCGTAAACCTGATCGCCCGTTATCCGGAGCACCCCCTGCGCACCCTCGACGCGCTGCACCTGGCGCTGGCAAACCATCTGGCTGTCGAGACAGTGGCCACCGCGGATAGCGTGATGGCCGAAGCCGCCGCCGCCATGGGGCTCAGGGTAAGACAGTTTTAGATCGACGCAGCAGCCAGCCAGAGATCGCCAGAGTTGCGCTCGGGTAGGGAACATAATTGGTAGTGATTCGCGTCGAACCTCGGCTAGCGGCACGGGGTGGCCATCGACTCCATGAACGACTTACATATAGCCCCAACCTCGTTGCCCGCCTCAATCTGCCCAACATGGCCTATGCCCCGCAAGACAAGCTGCTGGTCTACGCCCAGGCGATCCGCGGCCTCATCGAATTGGAGCCCAGCCCAGAGAAGCAGCGCAAATACCTCGACTTCATCGACATCTATGCCGACCTGGATGAGAATGAACGCGAACTCTACACCCAGATCTACCCGCATGAGGTTACTGCTATGACCGGGTTTGCCCAACGTTTTCGAGAAGAAGGCCGAGATGAAGGCATACAGCGCGGAGAAGCGCGCATCCTGACCGCCCAGCTCCGCCTGCGCTTTGGCGAGTTACCCGCTGCCGTGCGCCAGCGCATCGAAACGACCGACGCCGACACCCTGCTGCGCTGGTCCGAGCGAGTCCTCACCGCCGCGACCCTGGACGAGATCCTTGCCGATTGAGCCTGGATGGTGCCAGGCGTCAGGTGTTGGGAATCCTCAAGCCGACGAATCCCCCCTCCCTCTTCACCTTTCACCTTTAACCTTTCGCCTTTAACCTCCCCTCATGGCCGTCGTCATCCAAGTCGCAAACCTCAGCAAATACTACCGCCTCGGCCTCATCGGCGGCGGCACCCCGCGCGAAGACCTCAACCGTTGGTGGGCCAAGGCCCGCGGCCGGCCCGACCCGCTGCCCATGATCGGCGACACCGACCACGGCAACCGCGTCGGCGGCGACCTGTGGGCGCTGCGCGATGTGAGTTTTGAAGTCCGCAAGGGCGAGATTCTCGGCATCATCGGCCGCAACGCCGCCGGCAAAAGCACCCTGTTCAAGATCCTCTCGCGCATCACCGCGCCCACGTCCGGCGAGGTCAGGATCAAGGGCCCCGTCGGCAGCCTGCTGGAGGCCGGCGCCGGCGTCCATCCCGAGCTCACGAACTTACTGGGCGCAAGAATATCGATCCCGAGGGTGCTATCCTCCGGCATCAAGCCAGTTTTCTTAGCCTTTCCTTCCCGAGACCCCCTATGTCAATGACGCTGACTATCCCCGACGACATCGTCGCCGCCCTCAAGTGGCCGCGCCAACAACTCGATCGTCAATTAGTAGTGGAAATGGCCTTTGCCCTCTATGGGCGCGGGCTCGCCTCCATGGGGTGCGCCCGCCGCCTCGCCGAGCTTGACAAATGGGCATTTCTCGAAGGCCTCGCCGAACGAAACATCGAGAGGCATTACGGAGAGGGTGAACTGGCTGAAGATATTGACTATGTCAACACCCGTAGTCAGTAATTCCTCGCCCATTATTCATCTGGCAAAAATCGGCCACCTCGATTTATTGCATCACCAGTTTGGCGAGATTGTCATACCGCAAGCGGTATATGCCGAATGTGTGATCGATGGCAAAGCCCGTCCCGAAGTGGCGGCGATCAAGCAGGCTACCTGGATACGAGTCGCACCGGTCGTCAACAAGGACCTGATCAGACTGCTGAGTGCCGATATCGATCATGGCGAAGCGGAGGCGATTGCGCTTGCCCTGGAGCATCCGGCAGCGCTGATCCTCCTTGACGATGCGGAGGCCAGAGAAAAAGCGCGCTTATACGGCCTTAAGATCACCGGCATCTTAGGTATTTTGCTCAGCGCCAAACGCACCGGAAAATTCCTTCATTAATGGAAATTCTTGCCGATCTCAGTCGTACCGGTTTTTGGTTAAACCCAGCATTGACGCAACGATTACTGCGCGAAGCGGGCGAGTAAGCCCGGCCAGCGGCATGACAACCGAAGAAATCCTGGCCGACTATGAAGATTTGGAGCGAGACGACATCCTCGCGGTATTGTCCTATGTGTCACGCCCCGTGTGATCATGACCGTGTAGGTCGGACTTTAGTCCGACTGTGGGTGGGACTTTAGTCCGACACGGCCCGCCATATGTGCTCCGCGGTGTTGTCGGGCTGAAGCCCAACCCACAGTTTTCGGGCTGAAGCCCGACCCACAGGGGTGTAGGGGTGCAGGGCTGTAGGTCGGACTTTAGTCCGACACGGCCTTGCCGCCCGTCCGGTGCCAACCCCCTGCGACATAATAAGGGGCCAAGGTCGGGTTCTTTGCCAGCCCCTACGGGTAATGCCAAATGACGGTTCATCCAACGGTGTTGATCCACGCTAAGGCCCTGGTCGACCGCGGTGCCGCCATCGGCGCCCGCACCCGCGTTTGGGGCTTCACCCACATCCTCGCCGGGGCCCGCATCGGCGCCGACTGCAACATCTGCGAGCAGGTCTTCATCGAAAACGACGTCATCGTCGGCGACCGTGTCACCGTCAAATGCGGGGTGCAACTCTGGGATGGGCTACGGGTTGGTAGCGATGTTCATATCGGCCCGAACGTCACTTTCACCAATGACAAGTACCCGAAGAGCGGTAATACCGGCTTCACCTGCCTGCAAACCCGCATCGAAGATGGCGCCAGCATTGGCGGCGGCGCGGTGATCTTGCCCGGCCTCACCATCGGCGCCGGCGCCATGGTCGGCGCTGGCTCCGTGGTCACCCGCTCGGTGCCGCCGGGGGCTACCGTCGTCGGCAACCCCGCCCGGATCATGCGCCCAGCGCCACCAAGCAGGGCTGGCGGCCCCCCGCCCGCTCCCGGCCGGGCGGAT
>JBFYWX010000221.1:0-16194 GCA_041310825.1 Desulfobacteraceae bacterium
GCCGACCGGCCTTGGATCAGGCCGCCCGCATGAAGTCCACCCCGTTTTTCAGCAGGCGCACCCCGACGGTCTCTTCGAGGTGGTGCGGTCGGCCCGAGCGCCGCGCGCGTTCCCGCTCGCGGGTCCAGTCGGGGTGGTTGGTCCAGTCGTTGAAGGCCTCCGGGTGGGGCATCAGCCCGAAGATCCGGCCGGTGGGGTCGCAGATTCCGGCGATGTCCGCCACCGCACCATTGGGGTTGTGGGGGAAGCGGCCCGCGGCCGGGTGGCCGTCCGGAAGCGCATAACGCAGAACCACCTGGTTTTCCTGAGTCAACCTCTGGATGACGCCCTCCTCGGCATAGAGCCGGCCTTCGCCGTGGCGCACGGGAAAATCAGCCCGGTCGATCCCGCGGGTGAAAACGCAGGGCGAGTCCGGGTTCACCTGCAGATGCACCCACTGGTTGCGGAAATTCCCGCAGGCGTTGCCGATCAGGGCAACCGACCGCGTGTGGTAGTCGCCGTCGAACCCGGGCAGCAGCCCCACGTTGACCAGGGCCTGAAACCCGTTGCAAATCCCTAACACCAGCCGCCCCTTGGCGACGAACTCCACCAACCGCTCCCCCAGGTTGGTCTTCAGCCGCACGGCCTGGATGACGCCGGCCCCGTGGTCGTCCCCCCAACCGAACCCGCCGATGAGGACCAGGATCTGGTAATCCTCGAGGCGCGTCTCGCCGTCGATCAGGGCGTTGATGTGGACCCGATGGGCGGAGGCCCCCGCCCGCGTGAAGGCGTAGGCCGTCTCGTGATCGCAGTTCAGGCCGTACCCGGTCAGGACCAGCACTTTCACCTCAGCCATATCGCTCCACCTCCCACGTGCCGCTTGACGGTTCAGATTCCATTGAAGGCCGGAACCTTACACCAGATCGCCGAAGGGTCTTTTCCAGGCAGCCTTCAAATCCGAAACCGCCGCCGCAATGAGGGTCTGGCCGTCGAGCCCCGTCAGCTGAAGCACCGGTTCGGCCGTGACCTCCCCGATGAGCGCGCAGGAAAGACCCTGAAAAAGAGATTCGAATCCGGGCCGCTCGCCGGGGGCGATCGTAACGATGAAGCGACCGGCCGACTCTGAAAAAAGCAGGGCGTCCTCCCGCACCGCAGCGGCCGCCGGCACGCAACGAAGGTCGGCCCGAATCCCCAGGCTGCCGCCCATCGCCGCCAGGGCCAGGTGAACCCCCAACCCGCCGCGGTAGACCCCGTGGACGGAGGCGGCAAGCCCCGCCTCCACGGCCCGGCCAAGAGCGCGATAGGAGGGGATGAAGTCCGCGGCCCGGACCTGCGGGACGTGCAGCCCGACATACCCGTAGTGCGCGTAGTATTCCGATCCGCCGAGTTCGTTGCGGGTCAGCCCGATCACATAGACCAGGTCGCCGGGCGCCTTGACGTCCATGCTGGTGCACCGGCCGATGTCGGGGACGACCGAAATCGCCGCAAACTGCATCGTCTCCGGCGCCGAGACCTTGTGCGTCTCCCCGTAACGCCCCGCCAGGTGCCCATCCACGTACATGCTGTCCTTGCCCGAAAGGAGCGGGATCCCGTAGGCGAGGCAAATCTCTCTGAGCGCCCAGCAGGCACGCACCAGCTGCGCGGCCTTGAACTTCCCGTCGGGGTTGGCCTCGGGGTGGTACTGGATGCTCGGCCAGCAGAAATTGTCGACCCCGCCGATGTGCTCGACATCCGCGCCCACCGCCAGAACCCGGCGCACGGCCTCGTCGATGCTGCAGGCCGTCATGGCGTAGGCATCGATCGCCGAGTAGGCCGGCAGAAGCGCCTGGGCGAAGGCCAACCCGCGCCGGGAGCCGAGCACCGGCCTCAAGACCGCCGCGTCGCCGGGCACGTCGCGGTCGACGCCCACCAGGGGCTTGATGACGCTGCCCCCCTGCACCTCGTGGTCGTACTGGCGCGTGATCCACTCGGTCGAGCAGATGTTGGGCCGCGCCAGCATGTCCGCGAGCAGGCGGTTCAGGTCCGAGGGCGGTCCCAGCACCGGCTCGACCCGTCCGCGCTGCTCGGGCGGGGTCCACTCGGCGTCGAACTCCCACTGCGGGAAGCCGGATTTGAGAAAGTCCATGTCGACCCAGGCGCAGGTTTTCCCGGCGTGGGTCAAATGCAGCTTCCCGGTGTCGGTGTAGCGGCCGATGACCGTGCTCTCCACCGCGTGCCGGCGCGAGAGGGCCATGAAGCGCTCGGTGTCCTCGGCCCGGATGCCCACCGTCATCCGCTCCTGGGATTCGGAGACCCAGATCTCCCAGGGGTCCAGGCCCTCGTACTTTAAAGGGACCCGTGCCAGATCGACCTCGGCCCCGTTTGAAAACCGGGCCGACTCTCCGACCGACGAGGAGAGCCCCCCGCCGCCGTTGTCGGTGACATATTGGATCAGCCCCTCGTCGCGCGCCTCGAGCAGGAAATCGTGCATCTTTTTCTGGGTATAGGGGTCGCCGATCTGAACGTGCCCGGCCGGGGTGTGCTCGGAGAAGACCTCCGAGGAGGCCGTGACGCCGTGGATGCCGTCCTTGCCCACCCGGCCGCCGCACATCACGACCAAGTCCCCGGGGCGGGTGCGTTTTTCCTCGGCGGGCAGCCCCTGGATGCGGGCGGGCATGATGCCGACCGCGGTCACAAAGACGAGGCACTTGCCCAGGTAGCCCGGGTGGAACAGCACCTGCCCGAACGCCGTAGGGATTCCGCTCTTGTTGCCCCCGTCGCGGACCCCCTCGATCACTCCGTCGAGCAGCCGCCGCGGGTGGAGCCGAGGCTGGAGCGGACCGGCGTAGTCCCGGTGGCCGACGCAGAACCCCCAACCGCCCATGACGAGCTTGGAGCCCTTCCCGGTGCCCAGAGGGTCGCGGTAGACACCGACGATCCCGGTGATGGCCCCGCCGTAGGCCTCCATGTTGGAGGGGGAGTTGTGGGTCTCCCCGGTGATGACGTAATAGGTGTCGTCGTCGAGCCGGCCGGCCCCGGCATTGTCCCAGAGCACGGAGACCACCCAGGGTTTGCGTTGGGCGAGCTCCAGGGTCGGGGCCTCGATGCAGGTCCGGAAGAGATTGTCCACGATCTCGCTGCGCCCGGTGGCGAGGTCGCGGTAGCGGAAAAGGCCGCGGAAGCTGTTGTGGTTGCAGTGATCGCTGCGGGCCTGGGAGACGTATTCAAGCTCGACGTCGGTGGGGTCGGAAAGCCCCAGCGCCGCGCGCGAGGCCCGCACCCGGGGATCGGAGAAATAGGCCCGGATCACGGGGATATCGTTCGGGTTGAGCGCGAGGTTGCGTTCGCGGCTGATGCGGCGGAGCACCTCATCGCTGTCGCAGGGGATGTGCGCGACCGCGGCCCGGTGGTCCAGCCGCACCCGGGGGATGACGATCCCGATCCCGACCTCGGGGTCCCACTCCTTTCTGGAGTAGACCCGCCACTGCTGGATGATGTCGTTCGCCAGAAGCTCGCCGCCGATGATCTCGACCTGGGCGCGGGTCAGGCCGCTCCCGCTCACGGCGTAGCGCCGGGAGGTGTAGACGGCCTCCCCGGCCCCCAGACGGACCCCGAGCAGATCCTCCATCGCCTCCACGGCGGTGGCGCCCGGGTTGTCCCGCACCCCCGGCCGGTACCCGACCCAGATGACCCAGTCGGCCGCGATGGCGAGCGGCCGGTAGGAGGACACCTGGGTCACGGGGTTGGTGAAGATTTCGGCTTGAACGGCCGCAAGCTGCTCCGCGCTCAACGCGGCGTCGATGGTCAGGATCTGCACGGTGCGGATGCGGCCGGTCGCGACGCCGAAATAGGCCTTGGCTTTTTGGCGGATCCCCTCCCCCTCGGGGTCCACCAAGTGCTCTTTCAAGCTGATCTCGAGTCGTGCCGCCATAGGACCTTCTCAGCTGAAAAAAAGCCGGGTGATGTCGTTGTAGAATACCAGGATCATCAGCATGATCAGCACCACCATCCCGACCTGCTGGGCGATCTCGCGCACCTTGGTGCTCACCGGGCGGCCCCTGACGGCTTCGATCAGGAAAAAGAGGAGGTGCCCGCCGTCGAGCACCGGGATCGGCAGCAAGTTGATCACCGCGAGGTTCACGCTGATCACCGCGATGAACTGAAACAGGCTGCTGATGCCCGCCTTGGCCTGGTCGCCCGCCATCTGGGCGATCATGATCGGGCCGCCGACCGTGTCGAACGAGATGTCCCCGGTGATCATCTTGGCCACGATCACCACCATCAGCTCCCCGATGGCGTAAGTCTGGCGCAGGCTCTGGAAAACCGCCTCGAAGAACCCGAGCTGGCGGGTGAGGACCTCGCCGGCGCTGGAGACCCCGATCACATGGCGCTGGACCTCTTCCCCCAGCAGGTTCTTCGTGGTCAGTCGCTCCGGGGCGGCTCTCAGGACAATCTGCCCTTCAGGCCGCGACACGGCGATGGCAAGCTCGCGGCCGCCGCTGCGGTTGATCCGGTCGGCCATTTCCTCCCAACTGGCGATCGGGTCCCCGTCGATGGCCGTCACCCGATCCCCCTTTTGAAAACCAGCCGCGGCGGCCGGGGAGCCCTCCTTGATCGTGCCGATCGAGGGCGTGAGGATCATGATGCCGGCGAAGAAACCAATTACGAAGAAAATGATCACCGCGAGGATGATGTTGAAGAGCGGGCCGGCGAACACGATCAGCATCCGCTGCAGGACGCTCTTATGGGTGAAGGACTGCGGGATCAGGGCGGGGTCCATCTCCTCGTCGGGCTCCTCGCCGACCATCTTCACGTAGCCGCCGAGCGGGATCAACGACAGCCGGTAGTCGGTGAGGCCGACCCGTCGGCCGAAAAGCCGCGGGCCGAAGCCGAGCGAGAACTTCTCCACTCCCACCCCGAAGAGCCGGGCGACGATGAAATGCCCGAACTCATGGAAAAAGATGAGAACCCCTAGAACGATCAAAAATGCGGCAGCGCTGTTTCCCATTGTGAAGTCAATCTATCCTTTCTTGATGACTGCGCCGCAACTCCCATGGCGGCGTTGCACATCATCTCGTCTCCGCGGCGGTCCCGCCGTGGCGGGATACGCCTGGCGACAAAAGATTCGTGGGCCCTTAAACTGGGGCTTCCGGCGCAATCGATCGCGGCGGGTGAGTTTAAAGAGTTCACCTTTCCTCATCCGAGCTGTTGGCGGCGGGGCCTGTTTCTACCGATCCACTCCCGCGCGGTCTCCCGCGCCCAGCGGTCGGCCTCGAGAATCTCGCCCAAATCCGGGGCCGCCAGCGGTCTATGCCGCTCGAGAATGTGAGCGACCAAACCGGCAATGTCGCTGAACCCGATGCGCGTTTCTAAGAAAGCCGCCACGCCGGCCTCGTTTGCGGCGTTGAGCACCGCCGGCATCGTACCGCCGACGCGACCGGCCTCGAAGGCCAGACCGAGGCAAGGAAAACGCGCCAGGTCCGGCTCCTGAAAGGTCAGGGACAACGCGCCCGAGAAATCCGGCAGCGGTTGGCCGAGCGGCAACCGCTCGGGGTAGGAGAGCGCATAGGCGATCGCAGCCTTCATATCCGGCACACCCAATTGAGCCATCACCGACCCGTCGCGGAAGGCCACCATGGAGTGGACGATGCTCTGCGGGTGCACCACCACCCGGATCATCTCCTGGGGGACATCGAACAGCCAGCGCGCCTCGATCACCTCGAGGCCCTTGTTCATCAGGGTGGCCGAATCCACGCTGATCTTGGCCCCCATCGACCAGTTGGGATGCCGGAGGGTTTCCTCGCGCGTGATGGCCCCGAAGGTGGTGCCGGGCCGGTTGAGGAAGGGCCCCCCCGAGGCGGTGAGCAGGATCTGCTCCAGCGCCTCGCGCCGCTGTCCGAGCAGACATTGAAAAATCGCGCTGTGCTCGCTGTCCACCGGGAGGATGGCGACTCCCTTTTCCGCGGCCCGCGCGGTAACGAGCGCTCCGGCCATGACAAGGGTCTCCTTGTTCGCCAGAGCCACGGTCTTGCCGGCATCGATCGCCGCCAGCGTGGGGAGAAGCCCCGCCGCCCCCACGATGGCCGAAAGCGTCACCTGGGCCGACTCCCAGCCGGCTACGGCGCAAACCCCCTCTGCGCCCGCCAGGATCCGCGTGCGGACCTCGGGTCCGAGGAGCGCGCCAAGCGCGCGCGCACAGCCCGGATCGCTCACGGCGGCCGCCTCGGGCGCGAAACGGCGAATCTGCTCCGCGATTAGTTCCACGTTACGGCCGGCCGCCAGGGCCTTTACGCAGAAACGCTCCGGAAACGCGCCCGCAATCGCGAGCGCCTTCCGCCCGATCGACCCGGTCGAGCCCAGTATGCACAGCCCCCTCATGAACCGACGACCCCGGTTTGAAAGAGATAGGCCACGGGCGCGGCGAAGAGAAGGGCGTCGATGCGGTCGAGAACCCCGCCGTGCCCCGGCAGGATCCCGCCGGAGTCCTTGACGTTCGAGACCCGCTTCAGCTGCGATTCGAAGAGGTCGCCGACCTGTCCCATGATCCCCGCGGCGAGGGCGAAGAGCACGCACGCCCCCCAGCCCATCGCCGGCAGGAAGAGCCATTTGCCGATGAGCGCAACCATCAGGTTGGCGGCCAGGCCGGCGGCGGCCCCCTCAACGGTCTTGCCCGGGCTGATGGCGGGGCTCAGTTTGTGCCGGCCCCAGGCCGTGCCGGCGTAGAGGGCGGCCGTGTCCCCGGCGAAGATGACCGCGCAAAGGAGAAACACCCACGCGATCCCCTCCGGCGAGAGCCTGAGCAGGATCAGGAGCGACAAGGGCAAGGGGATGTAGCAGAGCCCCTGGATCTGTTTGGCCACGAACTCCAGCACCGAGCGGTCGGAGGCAAACCGGAAAACGGAGATGAGCCCGCAGGCCAGCACATTGAGCGCGACCAACCGGGCGATCAGATCGGGCCGGGCGCTGTGGGCCGCGGCGATCAGGGCAATCCCGAACCCGTACCCGGCGACAAGCAGGGGATCGGTCAGAATGCGGGTGCCGGGGGGGCAGGCGATGCGAAAGTATTCCCACTGACAGATGAGGCAGGCGAGCGCCACCAGCCCGGCCAGCACGACGCCGCCCCACACCACACACAAGACCAGGACCCCAAGCCCGACCAGACCCGTGGCCCAGCGTTTCAGATGTGCCTGGCGGTCGGCCATGAAATGATCACCCTCATCGGCGCCGGGGCGGATCAGACCCGCCCGAAGCGCCGCTCGCGCAGTTGAAAATCGTTCAATATTTCCAGAAACGACTCCCGGCCGAAATCCGGCCAGAGGATCGGCGTGACGAAGATTTCGGTGTACGCCAGCTGCCAGAGCAGAAAGTTGCTGATGCGCATGTCCCCGCCGGTGCGAATGAGGAGGTCCGGGTCGGGGATGTCCCGGGTGTCCAGGTGGGCGGCGAGCGTCTCTTCGGTGATGGACTCCGGGCTCAGGGCGCCAGCCTGCACCCGCCGGGCGATGGCTTGCACGGCGCGCGTGATCTCGTCCCGCCCCCCGTAGCTCAGCGCCAGGTTGAGCTGGAGCGCCGTGTGGGCAGCGGTCGCACCCATGAGCCGGCGCAGCGCCGCCTGCAGGTCCACGGGCAGCCGCGCGATCGTGCCGATGACATGCAGGCGGATGTTGTTGCCGATCATCTCCGCCGCTTCGGAATCCACGAAACGCCGCAGCAGCCCCATCAGCGCATCGACCTCCATTGGGGGGCGCTGCCAGTTCTCCGTGGAGAAGGCATAGAGGGTCAAAAAGGAAATCCCCAGCTCACGGCAGGTGCGCACCACCGCCCGCACCGCATCCGCGCCCTTTTCGTGGCCGAAGATTCGCGACAGCAGCCGCTTCTGGGCCCAGCGACCGTTGCCGTCCATAATGATGGCGACGTGCCGGGGAAGCGTGAGGGGAATAACCGACCCCCCGGAAGACTGGCTAAAACTCAAGGATTTCTTTCTCTTTTTCTTTGTAGCACGCGTCGATCAACTGGATGTGGTCGTCGGTGATCTTCTGGATCTTCTCCTGGGACCGAAACGCGTCGTCCTCGGCGATCTTACCTTCCTTTTTCATCTCCTTGACGAGCTCGTTCGCATCTCGGCGGATGTTGCGCACCGAGACCTTGTACTCCTCGCAAATCTTGTTGACGACCTTGACCAGCTCCTTGCGGCGCTGCTCGGTCAGGGGAGGGATGGCGATGCGCACGATCTTCCCGTCGCTCGATGGCGTGAGGCCGAGGTCCGATTTGAGAATGGCTTTTTCGATCTCCTTGATGACGGTGGCATCCCACGGTTGGATCGTCAGCAGGCGGCTTTCGGGCGCGGCGAGGGTCGCCACTTGGTTGAGCGGCGTCAAGGTTCCGTAGTAATCGACTTTGATGCCGTCGAGAAGCGATAGGGACGCCCGGCCCGTCCGGACCCGTTTGAGGTCCTTCTTGAGAGCGCCGAGCACTTTTTCCATGTTCTCGCGGGTGTCCTGGTAGACTGACTCGATCATGAGGCCCTCCTCTGATTTCGAGAAACCCGACAGGCGGCGGGGACGCCGCTCTTTGGCGGCCCGTCAGGTCGTAATGCGGGTGCCGACATCCTCCCCGCAGACCACGCGGCGGAGGTTGCCCTTTTTCTTCAGACGGAACACCGCCAGCGGCAGGTCGTTGTCCATGGCCAGGGAAATGGCGGTCATGTCCATCACCTTGAGCTGCCGCTCCAGCACCTCCATGTAGCTCACTCGCTTGAGCAGCACGGCGTCGGGGTGAGTCATCGGGTCCGCGTCGAAGAGGCCGTCCACCTTGGTGGCCTTGAACAGCATCTCGGCGTGGATCTCCTGCCCCCGGAGCACCGCCGCGGTGTCGGTGGTGAAATACGGGTTTCCGGTCCCGGCGGCGAAAATCACCACCCGCCCCTTTTCCAGGTGCCGGATGGCCCGGCGCAGGATGTAGGGCTCGGCCACCTGGTGCACGGCGATGGCGGTCTGCACCCGCGTCTGGATCCCCTGCTTTTCGAGTGCATCCTGCAGGGCGATGCTGTTGATGATCGTTGCCAACATGCCCATGTGGTCCGCGGAGGTGCGGTCCATGCCGTAGGAGCTGGCGGCGATCCCGCGGAAGATGTTTCCGCCGCCCACGACGATGGCCGTCTGGACACCGAGCTCGACGATCGAGTGCACCTCCTCGGCCACGAACCGGATCATGTCCGGGCTGATCCCGAACTCCTGATCGCCCATCAGGGCTTCACCGCTGATCTTGACGACCACTCGCCGACACTGGGGTTGCCACACGGAGTCTACTCCCCGACCTGGTAACGGACAAACCGTTTAATCGAGATGTTCTCCCCGATCTTCGCAATCAGCTCGTTGAGAAGGTCGGCGACACGGATGTCCGGGTTGCGCACATAGGGTTGGTTCATCAGGCAGCTGTCTTCGAAAAACTTCTTGAGTTTGCCCTCGACGATCTTCTCGAGCACCTTTTCCGGCTTGCCGGTCTCCCGGGCCTGGGCCGTGTATATCTCCTTCTCCTTGGCGACCACCGCCGCGGGAATGTCCTCGGGCTTGACCCCCAGGGGGCTCGACGCCGCGATGTGCATGGCGATGTTGCGGGCAAACTCCTGGAAGGCGTCGTTCTTGGCCACGAAATCGCTCTCGCAGTTGATTTCGACCATGACGCCGAGCTTCCCGCCCATGTGGATGTAGCTGGCGATGGCGCCCTCGCTGGTGGCCCGGCCGGCGCGCTTCTGCGCCGTGGCAAGCCCCTTCTTGCGCAGAACGTCGACCGCCTGGACCATATCCCCGCCGGCGGCCGTCAGGGCCTCTTTGCAGTCCATCATCCCGGCGCCGGTCTTCTCCCGCAATTCCTTGACGAGTGTTGCACTGATCTCGGCCATCATGCCCCTCCTGTCGTTGCCGGCGCTTCGGAATCGAGTGCGGGGGTCGGCCCCTCGGCCGCCGGTGCACGCCGGATGACCTCCACCACCGGGCCGCCCGTGCCGTCGGAAATCACTTTGCGCTCACCGGGTTTGAGCTCGGCGGCGCCGGGGATCGGCTGGGGTTCCTCGACCGGGGCCTTGTCGGTGTCGGCTTGAATTCGCTCCGTCCACCGCTGCCGGCCCTCGATGCAGGCATCGGCGATGCGCGAGGTCAGCAGGCGGATGGCGCGGATGGCATCGTCGTTCCCCGGTACCGGGTAGTCGATCACATCCGGATCGCAGTTGGTGTCGACGATGGCGACGATGGGTATGTTGAGCCGCCGGCCTTCGCTCACGGCGATCGCCTCGTTCTTGGGGTCCACAATGAAGATCGCACCGGGCAGCTGTGCCATCGGCCGGATCCCGCCGAGGTTGGCGTCCAGTTTCTCGCGCTCCTTCGCCAGCTTCAACCGCTCCTTCTTGGGGAAGAGATTGATGGTGCCGTCGTTGTGGATGGTGTTGAGGTAGTTCAAGCGCTCGATGCTTTTCCGGATCGTCTGGAAATTGGTCAACATCCCGCCGAGCCAGCGGTTGTGCACATAGAACATCTCGCAGCGATTGGCCTCTTCGTAGATGGAGTCCCGCGCCTGCTTCTTGGTGCCGACGAAGAGCACCGGCCGTCCGTTGGCCGTGGCGTCCACGACGAAGTCGTAGGCGGTCTTGAACATCTTGACCGTTTTCTGCAAGTCCACGATGTAGATCCCGTTGCGTGCCCCGAAGATGTAAGGCTTCATCTTCGGGTTCCAGCGCTTGGTCTGGTGGCCGAAATGAACCCCGGCTTCCAGAAGCTCCTTCATGGTGACATAAGCCATTTTCGTATTCCCCTTTCGTTTGGTTTTTCCGCCGCCGCCGTCAGTCCCGCTGCCGACCCCCGGTCGGGGGCACCCGGAGCGGATCGGGCCGCGTGTGGGATAAGATGGAGAATCGCCGGAGCGACTCTATCGTAACAGGGTCTTTTACCAAAGAATTCAGTACCCCGCAACCTTTTTTTTAGTCAGGGCCATCACCCGGTCGCGGCCGGATAGATCCGTGAGGCAGCGCACTTCATCGTAGCCACCGGCCTGATCGGCCAGCCCCGCTACCGCCGTCCGCTGTCCGGCGCCGATCTCGAGCAGGAGCGACCCGCCGGGTACCAGATGCCGGCAGGCGCCGTGGAGGATGATCCGCAGGCTGCTGAGACCGTCCTCTCCGCCATCGAGAGCGAGCGGCGGCTCGTGGCGGGCGATTTCGGGCGGCAGCCCGGCGAGCTCGGCCCGGGCGATGTAGGGCGGATTGGAGACGATCAGCTCAAAAAATGCGCCGTCGGGCCGGAAGGCCTCGAGCCAGTCCGCGGCCCAAAAAGCCGCCCGCTGCCCCAGCCCGGCGGCGAGCGCGTTGCGGCGGGCCGTGGCCAGGGCACCGATCGAGAGGTCGGAGGCGAAGTAGCGGTGCCGCGGCGCCGCGCTCGCCAGGGCGAGAATGATGGCCCCCGAGCCGGTGCCGAGGTCAAGCACGCGCGCCGGGCGCTCGGCCGGAAACGCGGCCAGGCGCGCGAGCGCGGCCTCCACCAGGCACTCGGTCTCCGGCCGCGGGATCAGCACCTCCGGGCCGACGGCGAGCTCCAGCGTCCAGAAGCCTTTTCGCCCCAGGATGTAGGCCACCGGCTCGCGCCGCAGCCGCCGCCGGATCAGCTCCCGGAACGCCGCCACCTCTCTCGGCGCCAGCGGCTGGTCGTGGCGCATGTAGAGCTGCACCCGCTCCAGGCCCAACGCATGCGCCAGAAGCAGCTCCGCCGTTGTGCGCGGGCTGTCGATCCCCCTCTCTTTCAAAAAAGCGGCCGAGCTGTGGATCAGCCGCATGATGGTCCACGGCTCATCCGCGGGCGGAGAGGGATTCGGCATTCTGCAGGGCCTGGGCCTGGTAGTGGGTGGTGAGCCCGTCGATGAGCTCCTGGAGCTCCCCCTGCATCACGGACTCGAGCTGGTAGAGGGTCAGGCCGATGCGGTGGTCGGTGACCCGGCTCTGGGGGAAATTGTAGGTCCGGATGCGCCCGCTGCGGTCGCCGGTGCCGACCTGGCTCTTGCGGTCCTCGGAGCGCTGGCGCGCCTGCTCCTGGGTCTTGATGTCGAGCAGCCGGGCGCGCAGCACTTTCAAGGCCTTGTTCTTGTTCTTGAGCTGGGACTTCTCGTCCTGACAGGTGACCACGAGGCCCGTCGGCAGATGGGTGACCCGGACGGCCGAATCGGTGGTGTTGACGCTCTGCCCCCCGGGGCCCGCGGAGCGGTAGACATCGATGCGCAGGTCGTTGGGGTTGATCTCCACCTCGACCTCTTCGGCTTCGGGCAGGACCGCCACGGTGACCGCCGAGGTGTGGATCCGCCCCTGGGTCTCGGTCACCGGCACGCGCTGGACCCGGTGGGTGCCGCTCTCGTACTTGAGCACGCTGTAGGCCCCCCGGCCCTGGATCATGGCGATGACCTCCTTCAGCCCCCCGACGCCGGTGGGGTGCTGGGAGAGGATCTCCACCCGCCAGCCCCGGCCTTCAGCGTACCGGCCGTACATCCGGAAAAGATCGCTCGCGAACAGCGCCGCCTCCTCCCCCCCGGTTCCGGCCCGGATTTCGAGAATGACGTTTTTCTCGTCGCTGGGGTCCTTGGGCAGCAAGAGCAGCCGCAGCTCCTCCTCGAGGCGCGCCTGCTCGGCCGTGAGCACGGCGAGCTCCTCCCGGGCCAGGCTGCAGATCTCGGCGTCTCCGTCGCCCAGGAGCTCGCGGCTCTCGGCCATGCGGGCCAAGGTCTCCTGGTAGCTCCGGAACACCGGCACGATCTTGCCCAGCTCGGCATGCTCGCGCACCGTCCGCTGGTAGAGCTCCCGCTGGCCGATCACGGCGGGGTCGCTCAGCTGCCGCTCCAGTTCGACGAATCGCTGTTCGACCCCTTGCAGTTTGTCGTACATGAGGCGCTGCCGGAGGGAACTGATTAGGACGCTTTTTCCGGGTTCTGAAATTTCGCGTATTTCTTGCGGAAGCGTTCGATGCGGCCGGCGGTGTCGACCAGCTTCTGTTTGCCCGTGAAGAAGGGATGGCAGCTCGAGCAGATTTCAACCGTGATGTTGTCCCGGGTCGAGCCGACCTCGATCTCGTTGCCGCAGGCGCAGCGGATTTTCGTTTCCGCGTATTTCGGGTGAATGTCCTTTTTCATGACGCAAAGCCCCCTTGGTCCCTGATGGTCTGAACGCATCCTCACGCGTTCATGGAATTTAAAAATTCCCTATTATTCTTCGTTCCTCTCATTTTTTCAAGCAAAAATTCCATACTGTCCACCGTGTTGAGGGTGGTCAGCAGTTTGCGCAGGATCCAGACGCGGTTGAGCACGTCGCTCTCCATCAGCAACTCCTCCTTGCGGGTGCCGGAGCGCTTGATATCGACGGCCGGGAAAACGCGCTTGTCGGAGAGCTTGCGGTCGAGCTGGATTTCGGCGTTGCCGGTGCCCTTGAACTCCTCGAAGATCACCTCGTCCATGCGGCTGCCGGTATCGATCAGCGCGGTCGCGATGATGGTCAGGCTGCCGCCCTCCTCGATGTTGCGGGCCGCGCCGAAGAACCGCTTGGGCCGCTGCAGCGCGTTCGAGTCGACGCCGCCGGAGAGGATCTTCCCGCTCGGGGGGACCACCGCGTTGTGGGCCCGCGCGAGCCGCGTGATGCTGTCGAGCAGGATCACCACGTCCTTTTTGTGCTCCACCAGGCGCTTCGCCTTTTCGATCACCATCTCGGCCACCTGGACATGCCGCTCGGCGGGCTCGTCGAAGGTGGAGCTGATCACCTCCGCGTTCACCGTGCGCTCCATGTCGGTCACCTCTTCGGGCCGCTCGTCGATCAGCAGGACAAATGGGACCACGTCTTTGTGGCTCTTGATGATCGCGTTGGCGATGGACTGCAGCAGCATGGTCTTGCCGGAGCGCGGCGGGGAGACGATCAGGCAGCGCTGGCCGAAACCGATGGGCACCATGAGGTCCAGGATGCGCGTGGAGAAATTCTCGGGGTCGGCCTCGAGGTTGGTCTTGCGGTTCGGATAAAGGGGCGTCAGGTTGTCGAAGAGGATCTTGTCGCGCGCCACCTCGGGGTCCTCGTAGTTCACCGCCTCGACCTTGAGCAGGGCGAAATAGCGCTCGGACTCCTTGGGCTGCCGGATCTGCCCCGAGATGGTGTCCCCGGTGCGCAGGCTGAAGCGCCTAATCTGGGATGGGGAGACGTAGATGTCGTCGGGCCCCGGCAGGTAGTTGGAACTAGGGGAGCGCAGGAAGCCGAACCCGTCGGGCAGGATCTCCAGGGTTCCCTCCCCGTAGATGCTGCCGTTTTTTTCAATCTGGCTCTGAAGCAAGGCGAACATCAACTCCTGCTTGCGCATGTTCGAAGCGCCCTCGATATTGAAGTGGCGCGCCATCTGCATCAGTTCGCTGATCTTCTTCTCTTTGAGTTCGGCGATGTTCATGGGTGGGAGTTCCTCTGGCTGAAAGTTAGTGTGCGGCGGCGATCATCGGCGGCTCACCCCCTCGCGCGAGGCAACGGCGCTTCGATGCGCCGGCTCTGGTCCTGATCAACGCGCGAGCGGCAAACTGGCACTGGTCATACCGACGGTCGCAAACTCATGTTGTCAAAAGAGTTCAGCAGGAAAATTTTCCACCGACACTTCCCATGACCGGTTGCAGATGCGCCGGAACCGTGTCGGTCGAATCAGGAGGATTTTAAGGCGATTGATGCTGTGAATCCTCACAAAGGGCGGGTGACACTCTTCCTTTGGTCTTTCCGTTGATATTATTATATACTCTGCTACCGGCTGTCAAGCAGTTTCATGTTCCCGGCCGGACCGCCGCATGCGATCCGCGGGCATCCGGGGCCCGGTCTTTCGCGCGGCGCGGCGCGCGCCGTCCGGCGCTGAAACTCGCCGCTGAAAAAACGGCCCTGACCGCGATCCGGGGGCGGTCAGGGCCGTTGGCCGTCACGTCAATAGGCGCCCCGCGAAAGGCGGCGCGGACCGGCAGCCTATTTCGTGAGCGCATCCAGGGCGGCGAAGATCTGGTCGCGGATCTGCTCCACTTTACCGATTCCGTGGATCCGGATGTATTTCAGCGCCGCGGTGTCCCCCGACCCCTTCCATTTCTGGTAGTAGCCGATCAGGGGCTCGGTCTGGTGGTGGTAGACCTCCAGGCGTTTTTTGACGGTCTCCTCCTGGTCGTCGTCGCGCTGGATCAGCGGCTCGCCGGTGGCATCGTCCTTGCCCGCCACCTGGGGCGGGTTGAAGACGATGTGGTAGGTGCGGCCGCTCGCAAGATGCACCCGCCGGCCGCTCATGCGCTTGATGATCTCCTCGTCGGGCACGTCCACATCGACCACCGCATCGATCGGGACCCCGGCCGCCTTCATGGCGTCCGCCTGGGGGATGGTGCGCGGGAAGCCGTCGAACAAGAACCCCTTCTGGCAGTCGGCCTCCTTGATCCGCTCCTTCACCAGCCCGATGATCACCTCATCCGGGACCAACTGCCCCGCATCCATCACGGCCTTGGCCTTTTTGCCGAGCTCGCTGCCGGCCTTGACCGCGGCGCGCAGCATATCGCCGGTCGAGATCTGCGGAATGTGATAGCGTTCCTTGATGTAGTTGGCCTGAGTGCCCTTGCCTGCTCCGGGTCCGCCTAACAGAATCAGACGCATGAGAGACCTCCTTGAGGGAATAAAGTGGATGAAGGGTAATAAGACATTGATTTTGTTGGCGACAGAGTATGGCGAAAGCCGGCCGGGCTGTCAAGACAATTGTACCCGGGACCACCGGGCCGTGTAAGCGAAATTTCTCTTGTCAAACCGCGAATTCACCGCTATAAAGCAATTCAGCCAAAATGGTAGAAGTGGTTTCACAACCTTGGATCACGGTCGCGGGCAAGGCGCAGGCCGAATCGAAAGCGGAGCAACCACGAGATCGGTTGCGCGCCCGTTCGAGAGGACTGCCATGCCGCCGCGGCGGGCCGCCCGGCCGTTAGACGGGGTGTGGAACCGACTTCAAGTGATTATCCTGCCGGGCGGCGGCCATTGCCCGCGCGCGGCGGTACGAAAGGGGCGATGTGGGTGACAGAAATCGAAGTCAAGGTCATCGACAACGACATCGAAAAAGCACTTCTCATTCTGAAGAACAAAAGCCAGCATGACGGTCTCTTCAAACCCTTGAAACTGAAAAAGAGCTACGAGAAGCCGAGCGAGTTCCGCCGGCGCAAGCAGCGCGAAGCGCA
>JBFYWX010000233.1:0-4264 GCA_041310825.1 Desulfobacteraceae bacterium
GTGGGTGCGCTGAGCGCCTTCGGCTACAGCCTGGCGGGGTTGTTCTCCGGCAGCATCCACCTCTACTTCGACACGGCGAGCATGCTGGTCACCCTCGTTCTGCTCGGAAAGACCCTCGAGCAGCGGGCCAAGCACCGGGTCCTGGAGGGGCTGGAGCGCTTCCTCTCCCTGATGCCCGCGAAGGTTAGGATCGTGAGCGAGATATTTCCCGACGGCCGCTTCGCCAACGCCGGGCAACTGGCCGCCGGGGACTTCTTCCGGGTGATCGCGGAGGAAATCGTCGCCGCCGACGGGGTCGTCGTCGCCGGCGCCGGCACCATCGAGGAGTCCGCCATTACCGGGGAGCCGCTACCCATCGTCAAAAAACCGGGCGATTCCATCCGCAGCGGCAGCCGGGTCCGCAGCGGCGAGTTCACCGTCTGCGCCGACCGGGTCGGAGCCGAATCCACCCTGGGAGAGATGCTCACGGTGGTCGAGAGGACCCTGGCGGAGAAGACCCCCGGCGAGACCCGTTCGGAGAAATGGCTGCAGTGGTTTGTGCCAGGCATTCTGGGGCTGGCCGCGGCCACGGGGGGAGTCGTGGCCTGGCTCGGGGCGGGGGCCGCGGAGGCCGTGCTGCGCGCGGTCACCGTCACCGTGATCGCCTGCCCCTGCGCTTTGGGGATCGCCATCCCGCTGGCCCGCACGACCGGGGTGGCCATCGCGGCCCGCAAGGGGATGCTGGTCCGGAACTTCGAAGCTTTCGAGCACGTGGAGCACCTGGACACGGTCGTGCTGGACAAGACCGGCACCGTAACCCGCGGCGACTGGCGGCTTTTGCATATCCTTCCCCCCCTGGGGGGAATCGACGAAGGCCAGGCCCTGGCACTCGCCTCCGGGCTGGAGCGCGACGCCGGCCACCCCGTCGCCCTCGAGATCGTGCGCGCCGCCCGGGACCGCCGCGTACGGCCTGAGCGGATCGGGGAGATCGCCCGCGCCGAGAACGGTGTCGCGGGGGTGTGGGGAAACAGGGAGGTCAGAATCGGTTCAGCCGAATTTCTGGCCGGGGAATGGCCCGGGGAGCATGAACCAGCCTTCCTGCAAGCCGCCCGGCAGGGCAACTCCTGCGTCTACCTGACGCTCGGCGGTGCGCCGGCGGCGGTGTTCATTTTCGGCGACGAGCTGCGCGCGGGGAGCGAGGCGGCTGTCGCCGCGCTGCAGCAGCGCGGGTACCGGTTGGCGCTGGTGTCAGGGGACGGGGTGGAGACCACCCGGGCCGTCGGGCGGCGGCTGGGGATATCCGAGGCCTGGGGCGGGCAGCTGCCCGCGGACAAGGCCGGTTTTGTAGCCGACCTTCAGCGGCGCGGCCGGAAGGTGGTCATGGTGGGCGACGGGGTCAACGACGCCCCTGCCCTGGCCCAGGCCGATGTATCGCTCGCCATCTTCGCCGGCGGCAGCCTGGGAAAGGATGTGGCCGATGCGACCCTGATGCGGGCCGACCCGCGCCAGGTCCACGAGTTTTTGGACTTTGCGCGCGAGGTCAACCGTAAAATCCACCAGAACCTATTGCTGACCTTCATCTACAACGGGGTCGGGATCCCCGTCGCCATGAGCGGCCTGCTCTCGCCACTCGTCGCCGTCGGCGCCATGCTTCTGAGCAGCCTGAGCGTGATCGGCAACACCCTGCGGCTGGTCCGTCGGCATTCATGACCGCTTTGCCGCTTTCCATAGGCGCCCCTGACCGCATGCGAAGGGCTGATGCCGTGCCCACCAAAACCGACCCGTTTCCGAATCGAGAAGGAGGTCGCAAAATGAACAATCTCTCAGGGTTATCACCCATCGCCCGCGCCGTGATCGTGATAGCGGCCATCGCCATTGCAGTGGCCTTCCTACAGTCGGCCGCAGCGATCGTCGCGCCGGTGCTTCTGGCCGCCTTCATCGTGGTCATCCTCACCCCGCCCTTGCGCTGGCTGCGGCGCAAACGGGTGCCGCAATGGCTCTCCCTGCCGCTGATCGTCTTCCTGCTCTTCGAGGCCGGCAGCCTCTTGGGATTGGTATTTACCGGCCAACTGGAGGGATTCCGGGACAGCCTGCCCGGTTATCGGGAGCGGCTGGCCATGCTGCGGGATCAGTTCGGCGGCTGGCTGGAGGAGGTCGGCGTCGAGATGGCCCGCGAAGCCGTCAAGGACATCGTCGATCCGAACATCGCGGTGGACCTTGTGCGGGCGGCCATTGCCAACATGCGCAGCACCTTCGGCACCGGGCTGCTGGTCCTCTTGTCGGTCGTCTTCATGTTGCTCGAGGCGCCCGGCCTGCAGGCCAAGCTGCGGAAAGCCTTTCACCTCACGGAGGAGGCCGAGGACCGGCTCCGGCGGGTGTTCAGCGCTATCAACCATTACATGGTGATCAAAAGCCTCGCCAGCCTGGCCACCGCGCTCTGCATCTGGGGCTGGCTGTGGATGCTGGCGATCGACTACGCCGTCCTCTGGGCCATCCTGGCGTTTTTGCTGAACTTCATCCCCTTCATCGGCGGCCTGCTGATGGCGGTCCCGGCTCTCCTGATGGCACTGGTGCAAACCGACCTGCAGGTGACGCTGCTGGTCGGGCTGGGCTACCTGGTCGTCAACACGGTGATCGGGAGTATCCTGGAGCCGCGGATCATGGGGCGCGGGCTCGGCATCTCGACGCTCGTGGTCTTCCTGTCCCTGCTCTTTTGGGGCTGGGTGCTGGGAACGGTGGGCGTCTTCCTGGCGGTGCCGCTTACCATGGTGCTGTTGATCGCCCTGGACGCGAGCCCCCACACCCGGCCGATTGCCATCCTGCTCGGCCCGGAGGTGACCGAGCCTCCCGCGCCAAAGGAAGAAGAAAGCGCGACCGGCGCAGCGGTCGAAACCGCCCCGTCGCATCCGCCGGCGGGCACTGAGTAATCAGAATTGAAAGCCGTATCTGACCCCCAGCGTATCCAGCCCCTCGTTGGGGTCGGCCAGGTAGGCGTTGGAGATGTGGTCGAAGAGAATGGAGAGGCGGTGGCGTTCAAAAAAGGTGAGACCGAATTCGATCGGTATGCGAAAGAGCAAGCGTGAGCCGAGCTGCTTGTTGTTGGAATCGTCGGATTCCAACTGTCCGTCGTGAACGGCGAGCCCCGCACCGGTGTTGAAAAAAAGGCCGTTGCCGAAGAGGAATTCCCACACCACCCCGCCATAGATCTTGCTGGTATCCCCCTGGCTGTTGATACTCACCCCGAAGTTGGGAAGAAGGACCCCTCCCCAAAGCACCCCGCTCGGTTTTTTCAGGACGATTTCAGCATTCGCGTCGATCCCGCCCTCCGCGCGCGTGTTGCTCCAGAGCCCATCCACATCATGTGCCAGGAGCCCGACACGGAAGCCATAGAAAATGGGGGAAGTTGAGGTGGGGGCGGAATCGGCCTGCGCCGGCAGGGGAGAAACGACGTTTACTATTAGCAGCAGGGCGACCCCGAAGCGCGCACGTCGCAACATGATCCATCCGCCTTCCGACGCATATCTGCAAGAAGTTGGGGCAACATCGCACCCGTCGGCAACGTATCGATGGTCTCAAAATAGGCTGGACGTCGAATAGCCCCCTTTCCCTTGCCCTCTCCCACAACTTAAGGGGAGAGGGAATCGTGGACCTGTGGAGGTGTCCATTCAATTCTGAAACCGTTAATAATTCTCACGGGAGGTTGGAATGCCGATTCCGGCTTACCCTCCTCCGCCTCACTCGTTACTCCTTTTCCTTTACTCGTTACTCGTTACCCCATTCTCTATATTCCGACTCTGACTCTACTCCCATATCCCCGAACCCTCGTCCCCGGGCCCTTTATGCCGCCGGTTTCAGCCGCGCGCGCCGAGATGCGCGTTGAACCATGCCAGGCAGCGGGCCCAGGCGTCCTTGGCTTCGTTCTCCCGGTAGCTCGGCCGGTAGTCGGCGTGGAAGGCATGCGGCGCATGGTCGTAAATGACGATCTCGGCGGTCCGGCCGGCTGCTTTCAGCACCGCTTCGAGCTCCTTCACATCGGCCACCGGAATCCCCTGGTCCGCCCCGCCGAAAAGCCCCAGGAGCGGCGCCGTGATTCGGCCGGCCACATCGAGCGGCCCCGCGGTGCGCACACCGGGGGTCTTGGCGGGCTTGATCTGCCCGTACCAGACCACGGCGGCCGTCACCGCCGGGTTGTGGGCGGCAAAGAGCATCGTGTAGAGCCCCCCGCGGCAGAACCCCGTCACACCGATTTTCTCGGCCCGCGCGGCCGGATGCCGCTTGGCGTAGG
>JBFYWX010000268.1:0-3694 GCA_041310825.1 Desulfobacteraceae bacterium
CACCGGCCCAGCTGCTCCAGCCGCTCTTCGATCCGGAGCAACTCCCCGAGGAGGCTGCCGACCGCAAGGCTTACGATCACCATCAGGATGGCGTCGGTTTTCAGGGCGGTGCTGAGCCCGATGAGGGCAACCGCGAGCCCGATGGCATGCATGATGGTCTTGACGTAGGTCTCGGGGATCCCGCCCCTGAAGAGCAGACCGATCAGGCTGCCCGCAATGATGCTCGCGGTGTTCACGATGGTTCCCAGCACGTTTCCCCCCCTTGAGGCGCGACAAAGAATGACCGACGCGGCTTCTATAGGGGAAAAACCTCTCGGAGACAAGGTGAATCGTTCGGCCGGATCGGAATGTCGGGCATTCTCAGGCGTCGCCTTTTCCTACCGGCGCCACGCCATCAACCGGGCGAAGAGGGATTTTGCGAAAGGCGTCAACCGGGTGCGGTTATAGGCGTCCCCGGCCTGGCGCACCGCTTCGGCCTGGGTCGGGTACGGGTGAATCGTGTTGGCGATCTGCTTCAGCCCCAGTCCGTTCGTCATCGCCAGCGTGATCTCCGCAATCATGTCCCCCGCGTTCGCGGCCACGATCGTGGCGCCGGCGATCTTGTCGCTGCCTTTGCGAACATGCACGCGCACCAAACCTTTCGTCCGGCCTTCGAGGATGGCGCGGTCCACGTCGCCCAGTTCCCGGGTGAAGGTATCCAGCGCAACCCCCTGCTCTTCGGCCTGTTTCGGATAGAGCCCGACGTGAGCGATTTCCGGCTCCGTGTAGGTGCACCAGGGAATCGTCAAGGCGCTCGCCTTGGCCCGGCCGAAGAAAAGCGCGTTTCTGATCACGGTGCGCGCCATGAAATCGGCGGCATGGGTGAATTGATAGGGAGAGCAGATGTCCCCGGCCGCGTAGATGTCAGGCTGGGTCGTCTGAAGCCGGTCGTTGACCTGAACGCCCTTCTTGGAATACGCTACCCCTACCGCTTCCAGCCCTAACCCTTCCACGTTCGGTGAGCGTCCCACAGCAACCAAGAGCTTGTCCACGACTTCGTCGTATCGCTTGGAGTGTGATTCCACCGCCAGGCGCACCCGGCCACCCGCCACCCTGGACAGCCTCAGATCCTTACCGCAGCACAGGAACCTGACACCGTCCTTGAGCAGGGACTCCAGGACGACCCCGGAGGCGTCAGCCTCCTCGCGCGGCAGGATGCCATGGGTGGCCTCGACCAGGAACACTTCAGAGCCGAAGCGCGCAAAACTCTGGGCCATCTCACAGCCGATGGGCCCGGCGCCGATCACGGCCAGCCGCTTCGGCAGCTCCGTCAAGGAGAAGAGGGTCTCGTTGTTCAGATACTCCACTTGATCCAACCCTTCGATCGGCGGGGCCGAGGCCCGGGCGCCGGTGGCGATGACGGCTTTTTTGAAACGCAATCTCTCTCCTGCGACTTCCAGCGTATGGGGATCGACAAACCGCCCGTTGCCGATGAAGACATCGGCCCCCAGTTCGCGGAATCGTTTGGCGGAGTCATTCGGGGCGATCGAGGCCCGCAGCCGGCGCATGCGCTCCATGACCCGGCTGAAATCGACCCTCACCCCCTCCGGCACCTGCACCCCGAACTCGGCCGCATCGCGCACGGCGGCGGCCGCTCGCGCCGCTGCGATCAGCGCCTTGGACGGGACGCAGCCGACGTTGAGGCAGTCCCCGCCCATTAAATGCCGTTCGACCAGCGCGACCTTAGCGCCCAACCCGGCCGCGCCGGCCGCACTGACCAGCCCGGCCGTCCCGGCCCCGATGACGACGAGGTTGTAGCGCGCGGCGGGGGTGGGGTTCGTCCAGTCGGCCGGGTGAACCTGTGCGGTCAGAATCCGGTTGTGCTCATCCCAGGGGGAAATGATCGGGGTGCGATTAAGAGTCGCCATGATGGGTTCCTTTCTTCTAAGATAAACGCGCCGCCAGGGCCTTGCGCGCCACCCGCGTGACGAAAACCGTCACCGCGACCGTGGCCAGCAGCCCGACGCCGTAAAGCACCCATTCGGCGGTGGTACGCGATCGCCCCCCGACTCCCAGGCTGGCAAGGTCTCCGGCGAGCGATCCTAAATAGACGTACATCACCGTGCCGGGGATCATCCCCAGCCCGGAGGCAAAGAAGAAATGCCTCAGGCTGACCCGCGTCACCCCGTAGGCATAGTTGAGCAGGTTAAACGGGAAAATCGGCGAGAGCCGGGTCAACAGTACGATCTTCCACCCCTCATTGCCCACCGCCTCGTCCACGGCCTTGAATTTCTCGTTCCCGGCGATCCGCCGGGCCACCCAGCTGCGGGCGAGGTAGCGCCCCACCAAAAAGGCGCAGGTCGCCCCCAGCGTTGCCCCGATCAACACCGTGATGGACCCATGCAGCACCCCGAAGATCACCCCGGCCCCTAACGTCAGGATCGACCCGGGCAGCATGAACACGCAGGCCATGATGTAGAGCCCAATGAAGAAGAGCATTCCGAGGGGGCCCAGTCCCGATATCCAGGAGAGCGCCTCACGCAGGATCTGCTGGAGGTTGAAATAGTATGCGGCAGCGGTAATCCCGCCGATTCCGGCCGCCGCCAGAAGAGCTTTTACAACCATGCCGCTACGCGGTGCCGTTGATGGTGAACCAACCGATAGATTCATTTTGAACCTGCCTTTCCGGGAATTTCAAAAATCCGCATCGAGGAGCTTTTGCTTCTACACCCCGTAGGTGGATGAGGAGGTCTTCCCGCCCTTACCGGTCCAATCGGTGTGGAAAAATTCTCCCCGCGGCGCGTCGATCCGCTCATACGTGTGGGCCCCGAAATAGTCGCGCTGGGCCTGCAGCAGGTTCGCGGGAAGCCGCGCACTGCGGTACATGTCGTAGTAGATGAGCCCGGCGGCCATCACCGGCGTCGGATCGCAGGTAAAATGGGACGCCCTTCCAGCGCCAGTTGTCGATAAACAGCCTCAACGCGGCGAAGGTCGGCGTTTGCGAATCGGACGGCACCCCCTCCGTCGACCGATAGCCGCCGTAGATGACGATCGTCGGCGTGCCGGCGGTCGTGTCGTTGGAACCCATGGGCCTTTCTCCACTATACGGCTGTCGCCGTCCCCGGCGGCGGTGGGGCGGGCCCGCCGCGGTTGGCATCGGAATGCCGTCTCACCCTATACCCCCTCCGCCGCTCCGCTCGCGGCCATGACCTGGCGGGCGGATCCCAGCAGCGCCGCTTTGGGGTTGAGAATCACGTTCACCGAAATCGTTTCCATCAATCCCGACATCCGGCCTTTGCGCCTGAACGCGTCCATGAAACGCCCGTTGGTCAGCGCGGGCAGGATGCGAGGCGGTATTCCGCCACCCAAGAAGACCCCGCCCGTGGCCAGAAACTTCAGGGCCGTATTCCCTGCCGCTGCGCCCAGGATCGAGACGAACATATCCAGCGTGGCCCGGCACAGCGCGCACGGGCGCTTTTCGTCGAGAGCCGCCGCGACGATTACCGGGACGGGATCGGCGGCCGCCTCCACCTGTTGGAGCAGCCAGCCGGGCGCTTCGGCCAGGCCGCTCTCCTTGAGAAAGGCGTAAATGTTGGGCAGGCCCATGCCCGAGCAGACCCGTTCGTAGCTGACGTGCTCGAACCGCTTCAGCAGATGAAGAAACAGGCCGGCCTGCCGTTCATCGACCGGGGCGAAATCGGCGTGCCCTCCCTCC
>JBFYWX010000269.1:0-7376 GCA_041310825.1 Desulfobacteraceae bacterium
TGAAGCCCGATTTTGTCGGCAAAATCACCGCAGATGACCTCAAGCAGCATATGAAGCAGGCGGCCCGGGACGGGAAGCTGCCCAAATACGGCGTCCCCGACCGATATGAGTTCGTGGATGAAATCGCCAAGACGAGCGTGGGCAAGCTGGACAAGAAGGTGATACGCCAGGTCTACCGATAAACCCGATCCGGCTCTCCGTCGGGAGGCGCGTAAATCAACGACATGAAATGAGAGGAAAGACAATCATGGCAATCCAGAAGGTATGCGTGTTGGGCGCGGGCATCATGGGCGCCGGAATTGCGCAAATCGCGGCCCATGCAGGCTTCACGGTGACCCTGCGGGACATTGAAGACCGTTTTGTGGACAAGGGGATGGGCACCATCGCCAACAATCTCGACCGGGCCGTCGCCAAGGGAAAAATGGAGAAGGTGGCGGCCGGGCAGATCATGGGCCGCATCACGGGGCTGACCGATCTCAAAGCGGCGGTCACGGACGCGGACCTGGTGATTGAGGCCATCATCGAGATCATGGACCTCAAGAAAACGGTCTTCAAGGAACTCGACGCGCTCTGCAAGCCAGAGACGATCCTGGCGTCGAACACTTCCGGGCTCTCCATCACCGAGATGGCATCCGCCACCGCGCGCCCGGACAGGGTGATCGGCATGCATTTTTTCAACCCCGTACCGGTGATGAAGCTGGTTGAGCTGATCAAGGGGTTCACCACCAGCGATGCCATTCTTGCCGTTGCCCGGGAGTTCGTCGAAAAAATAGGCAAAACGGCCATTGAAGTCAAGGAGGCGCCGGGTTTTGCCGTCAACCGCATTCTCTGCCCCATGATCAACGAGGCCATCTTCGTCCTGTCCGAGGGCGTCGCGTCGGCCGGGGACATCGACCGCGCCATGACCCTGGGCGCCAACCATCCCATCGGACCCCTCGCCCTGGCCGATATGGTGGGGCTTGACACCATGCTCCATGTTCTGGAGGGGTTTCATGCGGAGCTGGGGGAGGACAAGTACCGGCCGGCCCCCCTCCTACGGAAAATGGTCCGGGCCGGGTACTTCGGGCGAAAAAGCGGCAGGGGCTTCTACGATTACACGGATAAATAGATGCATTTCATCCAATACCCATACTTAAAATTTTACTGAACGGAGAAAATCATGGCACAAGTTATTCTGGACAGAAGAGATGTGGATTTCATCCTTCACGAACAGCTGGAGGTTGAAAAGCTCTCGGAACACGAGAAATTCGAAGAGTTCACCCGGAAGACGGTGGACCTCATCGTGTCCGAGGCAAGGAACCTGGCCGTCAAGGAGATGCTCCCGGCCCTGAAGATCGGGGACGAGGAGGGCTGCACCTTCGACAAGGGCCAGGTCAGGGTCCCGGAAGCCTTCCATAAGATTCACCGCCTGTTTACGGAAGGCGGCTGGATCGCCATGTGCGACGCCCCCGAATGGGGGGGGCAGGGCATGCCCGCGACGGTGGCCCTGGCCGCGAAGAACTACTTCAACGGGGCCAACTTCCCCTGTACGTTGAATTACATCCTGAACCACGGGGCGGGGAAGCTGGTCGAGACCTTCGGTACGGATCAGCAGAAGAAGCTTTTCCTTAAAAAGATGTACACCGGCGTGTGGGGCGGCACCATGCTCCTCACCGAGTCGGATGCCGGCTCGGATGTCGGGGCGCTCACCACCACGGCCGTTAAGAACGACGACGGGACCTATTCGATCACCGGCAGCAAGATCTTCATCTCCAGCGGCGAGAACGACCTTACGGAAAACATCATCCACCCCGTCCTGGCCCGTATCGAGGGCGCCCCGGTCGGCACGTCGGGCATCTCCCTCTTCCTGGTGCCCAAGATCCGGGTCAACGACGACGGCAGCCTCGGCGGGTTCAACGACGTGGTCTGCACCGGCATCGAGCACAAGATGGGCATCCACGGCAGCGCCACCTGCTCCCTGACCATGGGCGGCAAGGGGCAGTGCCGGGGGACCCTGCTGGGTGAGACCAACAAGGGCATGCGGGCCATGTTCGTCATGATGAACGAGGCACGGCTGGACGTGGGGATGCAGTCCCTGGGATGCGCCTCCGCCTCCTTCATGAACGCCCTCAACTACGCCCGGGAGCGGGTCCAGGGAAGGCATCTGACGGCTGCAGGCAAGGACGCCCCTCCGGTGCCCATCATCCAGCACCCGGACGTCCGTCGCATGCTCCTGACCATGAAGTCCTGCACCGAGGGCATGCGGAGCATCGTATACTACACCGGCTACTGCGAGGACATGATCCGGATCAGCGGCGACGCCGCTGAAAAGGCCCGCTGGCAGGGGCTCATCGATGTACTGATCCCCATTACCAAGGGCTATGTCTCCGACCGGGCCTTCGACGTCTGCAACATGGGGGTCCAGATGTTCGGCGGATACGGCTACACCAAGGAATACCCCCAGGAACAGCTCCTGCGGGACTGCAAGATCACCCATATCTATGAAGGCACCAACGGCATCCAGGCCATGGACCTCTTGGGGAGGAAACTGGGCCTCAACCAGGGCCAGGCCTTCCGGGACCTTCTGGATGAGATGACCAAGACCGCCGCCGACGCCAAGGGGGTTCCGGGCGTGGAAGGGCTCGCAGCCGCCCTGGAGACCGTCATCGCCAGGCTGGAAGCGGTGGCGCTGCACATGGTGAAGACGGCCCGGTCCGAGAAGGTGCTGAACGCCTATGCCGCCGCCTACCCCTTCATGGAGGTCACGGGCGATACGGTCATGGCCTGGATGCTCCTGTGGCGGGCCGCCATCGCCGCCCGAAAACTGGCTGAGGGTGCCAAAAAAAAGGACGCCGCCTTCTATGAGGGGCAAATCATGAGCGCCCGCTTCTTTATCAATTCCCTCCTCCCGGTCACCCTGGGAAAAATGAGCGCCATCCTTGCAAACGAAGGCGCGGTCGTGGACATTTCCGAGGATGCCTTCGGAGGGAAGTAAGGTTACGGCCGCCACCCGCGGCCCATTGAACGATAAAGGAGATTCTCATGAAAGACGTTGTCATCGTTTCAGCCTGCCGGACGGCCATTGGCGCATTCGGCGGCGCCCTGAAAGACATGAACGCCGCAGCCATTGCCGCCGTCGCCATGAAAGCGGCGGTGAACAGGTCGGGCATCGACCCCGGCATCATCGATGACGTCCGGTTCGGATGCTGCCTCGAGCACCACGACACGCTGAACACCACCCGCGTGGCCGCGCTCCTGGCCGGGATCCCGGACAGCGTTACCGCCGTCACCGTCAACCGGGTATGCATCTCCGGCATGGAAGCGGTGCTCTCCGGCATGGCCCTGATCCAGGCCGGCATGGCCGATGTCATCCTCGCCGGCGGCGTCGAGCACATGTCCGGCGCGCCCTATGCCGTCCCCAATGCCCGCTGGGGGTGCCGACTGCAGGACCAGGTGTTTGTCGATGCCATGATTCACGCCCTGCACTGCGGGTCCCATCTCCTCCCCCTTGACGGCGGCGCCCCCGTCGACACCCGGGAGGCTCCGGCCAGCCTCTTTCTCGGAAAACCCTACATCATGGGCCATACGGCGGAGTTCGTGGCTCAGCATCTCAACATCAGCCGGGAGGAGATGGACGAGGTCGCCTTGAGAAGCCACAACAGCGCGGAGCGGGCCACCCTCGACGGATCCTTCAGGGAAGAGATCGTGCAGGTCGAGGTGCCCCAGCGGAAAAAAGACCCCGTCATCTTCGACAAGGACGAGCATTTCCGCCCCGGCATCACCCTGGAGCAGCTTCGGAAGCTGCCGCCGGCCTTCGTGCCCAAAACCGGAAAGGTCACCGCCGGAAATGCCAGCGGCCTCAACGACGGCGCTTCGGCCATGACCATCATGTCGGCGGAAAAGGCGCAGGAGCTGGGCCTCGTCCCCATCGCCCGGATCACGGCGGTCGGCAGAGGCGCATGCCACCCCGCGGTGATGGGGCTCTCCCCGGTGCCCGCGGTTAAGAATCTGCTGGACCGGAGCGGACTGGCGGTCGGCGATTTCGAACTCATCGAGGTCAATGAAGCCTTCGCGGCCCAGTACATCGGGTGCGAACGCGAGCTCGGCCTGAACCGGAAGATCACCAACGTCAACGGCTCGGGCATCGGCCTGGGGCACCCCGTGGGATCGACCGGGTCCCGGATCATGGTCACCCTGATCCACGCCATGAAGCAGCGGGGAAAAAGCCTGGGAATGGCCACCCTCTGCGGCGGCGGCGGGGTTTCCATGGCCTGCGCCATCGAGATGATCTAGCGCCCGCGCGGCGGAGGCCCGGGGCCGCGCCGTTCGGGCGTCATTTTCCGTGATCCTTCGGGTTCCCTGATATTTCAGGCAGCCGGCTGTTCCAGGACAGCCGGCTGTTTTGTTTGCCCAGCGCAGCGGGCAAACCCGGCCTGTCGCAAGAAAAAGGCGTCACCCCGACCAGGGGGAAGACAATTCGAATCGCAAGGGCGTTGCTGGCGACGGCAGGGTCTGAAGGAAGCGATAGGAAGTGAGCTGCACATAGCGCAAGCGAACCTGATACGGCGTTGCGGGTGGGAACAGGAGCCGTATACGAGGCCCGTACGTAAGGTTCTGTGAGAGGGATGAGGTAAGCTTGACCAGCTCAGCTCACCCTTCCCTACTCGATTGGAGCGGGACCGCCCACAAAAAAACCTTTTAGACTCCCCACCGACAAAATCCGCACCGGAGCGCTTGACAAACTTCCTATCGTGCTAAAGATTAAGGCGCCTCACGGGTGGCGTCGGGATTTATTCCGCCGATGGATTTTCCGTTTCTTTTTTTCCGGGTTTTCCAGTCGCTTTTATTAGGTCAGTGGCCAAAGACAACTGATCGAATTCAAGGGTCTCATTTGCGTGTTGCCTGACCGTCGGGGTTCCCGCTGGGAAACGTCCTGGGCGTTGCGCGCGTTGCCCGCATGGCGGCGGCGACGGCACCCCGAACCTGAAAAATTTGCCGGATTGTTCGCCCTGCGTGATGCCCGTCGCAGTCGAGCGCCTTGCCGGCGCGGCGCGGTCCGCGGGGTGCGCAATCCGGCGACGTATAACCCCTTATCAACCCAAATTCTTTAACAGGAGGTTCAGCACCTATGAAGATCAAGCCATTGAATGACCGCATTCTCGTTCGCAGACTCGAGGGAGAACAGAAAACCGCCGGCGGCATCATCATCCCGGATACGGCCAAGGAAAAACCCCAGCAGGGTGAGGTGGTGGCCGCAGGTCCGGGACGCATGGCGGACGACGGCAAGCGGACGGCCCCGGAGGTCAAGGTCGGCGACCGGGTTCTGTTTTCCAAGTACTCCGGCACCGAAATCAAGGTGGATGGGGTCGAGCACCTGTTTATGAAAGAAGACGATATTCTGGGGATTCTGGGGTAAACATAGGAGGAGGGTTCAATGCCTGCAAAAATGATAGCATACAGTTCAAAGGCCCGGGAGCACATGCTCGCGGGTGTCAACACCCTGGCGGATGCCGTCAAGGTCACCCTGGGGCCCAAGGGCCGCAACGTCGTACTGCAGAAATCCTTCGGTTCGCCACTGGTGACCAAGGACGGGGTCACCGTCGCCAAGGATATCGATCTGCCCGACAAGTTCGAGAACATGGGCGCCCAGATGGTCAAGGAAGTGGCCAGCAAGACCAGCGATGTTGCCGGTGACGGCACCACCACGGCCACCGTCCTGGCCCAGGCGATCTATGCCGATGGCCAGAAGCTGGTGGCCGCCGGCGCCAACCCGATGGCCATCAAGCGGGGCATCGAAAAGGGTGTGGTGGCTGTGGTGGCGGACCTCAAAAGGCTCGCCAAGCCCACCAAAGACAAAACCGAGATTACCCAGGTGGGGACGATTTCGGCCAACAACGACGCCGTGATCGGCAGTCTGATCTCGGAGGCCATGGAGAAAGTCGGCAAGGAAGGCGTGATCACCGTCGAAGAGGCCAAGGGGATGGAGACCTCCCTGGAGATCGTGGAGGGCATGCAGTTCGACCGGGGCTATGTCTCGCCCTATTTCGTCACCGACGCTGAAAAGATGCAGGTCTCCCTGGCGGATCCCTACATCCTGCTGAACGAAAAGAAAGTCTCGAATATGAAGGACATGCTCCCGCTGCTGGAGCAGGTGGCCAAATCCGGCAAGCCGCTCCTGATGGTGGCCGAGGACGTCGACGGCGAAGCCCTGGCAACCCTGATCGTCAACAAGCTGCGCGGCACGCTGCACGTCGCGGCGGTCAAGGCCCCCGGTTTCGGTGATCGCCGCAAGGCCATGCTGCAGGATATCGCGGTTCTCTGCGGCGGGCAGGTGATCTCGGAAGACATCGGGGTCAAACTGGAAAATGTGACCCTCAACGACCTGGGCCGCTGCAAAAACGTCAAAATCGACAAGGACAACACCACCATCATCGACGGCGCCGGCAGCCGGGCCGACCTGGAGGCCCGCATGCGCCAGATTCGGTCCCAGATCGAGGAGACGACCTCCGACTACGACCGCGAAAAACTCCAGGAGCGCCTGGCCAAGCTGGTCGGCGGGGTGGCCGTGATCAATATCGGGGCGGCCACCGAGACCGAGATGAAGGAGAAGAAAGCGCGCGTCGAAGACGCCCTCAATGCCACCCGGGCGGCGGTGGAGGAGGGGGTCGTGCCCGGCGGCGGGGTGGCGCTGGTGCGCTGCATCCCGGCCCTGGACAAGGTCGAGGCCGCCGGCGAGGAGAAAAACGGGGTTGACCTGCTGCGGCGCGCCCTCCAGGAGCCCTTGCGCCAGATCGCCATCAATGCCGGCTTTGAAGGCTCGGTGGTGGCCAACCGCGTGATGGAAGGCAAGGACGATTTCGGTTTCAACGCCGATACCGGCCAGTTTGAAAATCTCGTGGCCGCCGGTGTGATCGACCCGGCCAAGGTGGTGCGCTTCGCCCTCCAGAACGCCGCCTCGGTGACCGCTCTGATGCTGACCACCGAGGCCATGATCGCCGACAAGCCCCAAAAGAAGAAGGCCGCGGCGACGGCCCCCGAGATGGACGAAGACATGTACTAAGCGCGTTGTCGGGAGAGGTTGGGCGTGACCCGGCCGCTCCCGACAGCGGTTGCCCCCGACCCGCCCCCCTTGGGGCGGGTTTTTTTTTGGCGCGCCGGGCATTTTGTTTAAGGCCCTGCGGCGAACCATCAAGCAGTCCCTGCTAAACGGCCCCGTGAACGGATACGGTGGCGCCCTGCCCGAAGGTTTTTTCAGCCGCTGCGCAGCCGCCGTTCGGCCAGCAGCAGCCCGGTGATGGTCTTGGCGTCCTGGATCGTGCCGTTGAAGATCATGTCGAGGGCTTCGGCCAGGGGCGTGGGGTGGACGGAAAGCATCTCGTCGGCATCCAGGTCCTGGG
>JBFYWX010000142.1:0-4567 GCA_041310825.1 Desulfobacteraceae bacterium
CCAGAGGCTTCGATCGCTTCGTTACCTCCACGACCGCTCCGGTTGCTACCGGCTGGAGCGATAGTTGCCGGGTGGGATTTGCACCCACTGTGAAACCGCGCCTTTCCACGGCGCACCGCAATATCCGGGCTTATTTAGAGCGATCCATCGAACCGGTCCTCAAGAAAGCGGCGGCCGAGTTTCCGGCGGTGGTTCCGACAAGGCCGCGACAATCCGGAAAAACAACGCTGCGCCATTAAAGCATTGCAGGAAGACCTGGGTGATAAGGCCTTGCCGGAATACGTTGTTCATCCCGGCGACGTAAGGCTTCCCCTCGGACCCGGGGTGACATCCCTCCCGTTCGCAACTCTCTGACCTGCTCGCATTGAAAAATCCCTTCCGGCCTCCCTTTGTCAAAGGGAGGGGTGACGCCTCTTTGGACATGGAGAGGCGGGGGGAGATGCTCCTGATTTTTGAAAAAACCTCTTTTCAGGTCGTAGCAGTATTTGAATGGCCGGGCAGTTTTGAAAAACGGCGCCGGAATGCCGGAGGTGGTTCAAGGAGTTCCCCGGACAGATAGACCCGGGGCGGCTGATTTTGAAAAGGGCGCCGCCGGCGCCGTAGAAACGGGTGGAACGTAGCCCCGCAGGCAGTCTGTAACTGGTTTCACAACCCCGTCTAACGTCTGGGGGTGTCGTTACAGGCCTCTTGAACGTGCTCACAACCTTTTCAGGTTGCTGCGCTTTCGATTCGACCTGTGCCTTGCCCGCAACCGTGATCCGAGGTTTTAAAACCAGTTACTCAAAACGAACAGGAGGTGTGAAATGAAGAGAAAAGCCCCGGTGATCCTGGCGATGGTGGCGGCGGTTATCCTCTTTTCGGGTACCGGGTACCTGACCCCGGTGCATGCAGTGGGTGCCCGGGTGCTCAAGGAGGCGGTGGAGGAGACCATCCATTTCGTCGCCAAGAAGTTCGGGATCAATCTCGGCAGCAAGGCCGGGGAACGCTTCGGCCGGGAGGCGGCCGAGTTCGTCACCCGCCACGGCGACGAAGGCGCCAGGGCGCTGCGGGCGGCCGGGCCCGAGGTGATGAATCTCACCGCGCGCCACGGGGACGAAGTGGTGCGGCTGTTTGCCGCGCATACGGACGATGCCGCGCGCTTTCTCGCCCACCATGCCGACGATGCGCTGCCCGTGTGGCGCGCCTTCGGCCGCGAGGGCACCGAGGTCCTGGTGCGGCACCCCGGGGTGGGAAAGCCCCTGCTCGATGCCTGCGGGCAGAAGGGCATCGAGATCGGACGGCGCCTCGACACCGCCGGCGTCCAGCGTTTCCTGACCGTGCAGAGCAAGGTCAAGGGGCAGGCCGAGAAGGCTACCCTGACCGACGCGGTCCTCAAGGAGGGGCAGAAGGTCGTCGACTTTCTCTGGCAGCACAAGTACAAGCTCGCCGCCGGCTACGCCGTCCACCAGCTGCTGGCGGACTACCGCCTCGCCGGGGCGGCGGTTGCCGGCGAGCAGGCGGCCAGGCCCGCTGCGGGGCCCTCCAACCCGATGCAGGAGTGGGCGCTCTCCACCTGGAAGACGGTGCTGGAAGGCTCTCCCTACCTGGTTGCAGGGATCGCCCTGGCGGCGCTCTACGTGGTCATCCAGGCCGTCTTGCTCCTGCGGCAGGCCCTGGACTGGATCGGCAGCCTGATTCCGAAAGCCAAGCCCAAGACGGGTTCGCAGCAGTCCGCCTGATCCCTTCTCAGACCGGCACGCCGGGCAATTTTTCGGCGCTGAGGCCGGAGTTCGCGGCGATCAGGTCAAAATGGCTGTCGTTGTGAAGAAGAGTCGCACCGGAGGAGAGGGCGGAGGCGGCAATGAGAATATCCGTATAGGGAACCTTGACGCCCTTACGCCTGAGGGCAAAGGCAAAGTCGCAGGCGTCCTCCCAGATCGTTTCCAGCCGATGGAGGGAAGAGAGCCTCGATTTGAGCTTGCTGAATTCCTTCTGGGTCCGAGTACCCCCAAGCAGCTCCAGCCTGATCATGTCGCAGACGGCTGCCTTGTTTTCGAGCAAAAGGTATTCGACACGATCTTTGGCGGCCGGAATGAAATTTCGGCGAAGCGCCATGATCCAGACGGATGTGTCCACCAAAAAAAGGTCAATCGGCATTGCGCAGCTCTTCGAGTTTTTCGGGGGTGAGATCCAGGTCGAATGTCCCCAATTCCCGGGTGAGGGCCTGGCGGTGCTGCTTGCGGACGAGCTCCTGCAACCCGGCGGTGATGACCTGGCGGCGGGTTTTGGAGCCGGTCAGCCTCAATGCCTCCTCCAGCAGCTTCTCATCAATGAAAACAGTTGTGCGTTTCATTTTGCATAACTCCTTTGCATACAAACTTTATGCATATAATAGGCATATGATTGCGCCCGCGTCAAGGAAGGACTCCTGCAGCAGCGAGAACGTTAAATCGCCAAGCCCGTTGTTGATCGTCCCGAAACTGAATTGACGTGGATCGCAAAATCTCCCCCTGCCCCTCTTTGTTAAAAAGGGGTTTCCCTTCCCTTTGAAAAAGGGAGGCCGGGAGGGATTTATTCCTTCTTCATTGGAATGCAGATCGGGCGGCAGCCGTCTTTTTCCGCGCTGTCTACGGCTGGTCACCCTTCCGGATTTGCTTCGATCAGGCTCCGCCCCAGTTCCAGCGCCTCTTCACGGGTGGTCACTTTGCGCTCGTCCTGGGCTTCGCGCACCTGGTGCAGGATCCGGCCCAGCTCCGGTCCGGGGACCAACCCCATGGCGATCAAGTCGTTCCCGTCGATCAGCGGCGGCTCCGCCAGGCGCTGCCCAAGGGAGCCGAAGAAGAGGCCGATGGTCTCGCGGCCCCAGCGCAGGTGGTGCTCGCGCTCGGCTTCGGGCGAGGCCGGCCCGCGCGTGGCGGCAACATCGGCCATGCTGAGCAGAACCAGCAGTGGCATATTTTCCCCCAGCCGCCTAAACCAACGCAGCAGAGTCGCCTGCGTGACCCCGGGGCGGCCGAGGTCGATGGCACTCATGTGGCTGCCCACGAGGGTCTCGAGGAGCTCCCGCTCCCTGGACGCGAGCTTCAACCGTTCGGCGGCCCCGGTGGCTGCGGCGAGGCTGCGGCCGGCGTGGCCCAGAAACGTGATCCTGCCGTTTGCGGGATCGACGGCGCGGCTTTCGGGTTTGCCCGCATCGTGGAGCAGCAGGGCCAGCTTGAGGATCGGCAGCCGGTTATCCCGGCCCAGATTTTCCTGAAGGGCAGGGGCGGCCGCGCCGAATCGGGCGTGGGCCTGGTTCAGGATCTCTTCCAAGGCTTCCAGGGCGGCCAGTGAGTGCCCCCACACGTCCAGGTGATGGTGGCCGCCCTGGCTGCAGCCCTTCATCGGGCCGATTTCGGGAAAGAGGGCCTCGAGCGCCCCCGCATCGTCCAGGACCCGGACGTACCGCGTACTCGAGGGGTGCTGGAGCACCAGCCAAAGCTCGCGGCTGATCCGCTCGCTGGGGGTCGCTGCCAGGCCGGCCGATGTCGCCCGCATGAGATCAAACGTCCCGGCGTCGATTTCGAAGCCAAGCTCGGCGGCGAAGCGGGCGGCGCGGACGATCCTCAAGGGGTCGGACGCGAACACCCCCGGACCGGTGGCGCGAATGCGGCGGGCGGTCAGGTCCTCGACCCCGCCGAAGAGGTCGATGGGCTGGGATAGCCTCCCCGCCGCAACGACGCGCATGGCCATGGCGTTGAAGGTGAAATCCCGGCGCGCGAGGTCGGCCTCGACGGAGCCCCCCTGGATGCCGACGACATCGATGAAGTCGCCCTTTTCCTTGCGGGAAACCACCCGGAAGCAGGGCGCTTCGGTCTTGCCGGTAAAAGGGACCACGGCGGCCCCGTGCCGGTCGCCCAACCGCCGGGCGAACGCCTCCGGCTCGGCGCACATGAGGTCGATGTCCTTCGGTACTCGCCCCAGCAGGCGGTCCCGCACCGCCCCGCCGACGAGATACAGAGGCGGCAGGTCTCCACCGAAAGGCTCAAGCCAGCGTTGGAGGGTCTCTTCGATCCGCATTGCTTCAATTCTAAAACGATTCGTGTTAAAATGCGAGTATTACGAAAGGATTCCATTCACCCCAACATTGTAAACGCCGGCGGGCGTCAGAGTCAAGGCGTCAGGGGTGAAGCTGTAGTCGTCTACCGTAAACCAAGACAACGCCGGATCTGACGCCCTCCCATTTCCAGGCCGAGATCATGGTAGGGTGGACATCAAAACGACTGGCCAATTGTGCGACGGTCTCTTCGTTGGCCAGGGCCACTTTCGGCTTGAACTGGGCACTGTGCTTTTTACGTTTCTTGCTCATCCCTGATCCTCCCGTTGGGGTCCGAATCAGAGCTTTGCACACTGTCCAAACTTTGGGGACCACCGCCAGTATTTTGGACAGCACTGAAAATTTATCTGAAAAAAAATTAAAAAAGAGCTAAACCTGGGTTCGACAGTCATAGGCACATTTGGCCGTCTTTTCATTTCTAAGTTGCTGAATCCATTCACACCGACCCCGGATTTTTGGGAAAATGCATAGGCACACGATATATCACTTTTA
>JBFYWX010000310.1:0-3582 GCA_041310825.1 Desulfobacteraceae bacterium
TCACGATCGGCATCATCCCCACCGAATCCACCTCCTCGGCCATGAAAGGCTTCGAGCCCTTCCGGGCCGACATGGAAAAGGCCCTGGGCATCCCGGTCAAGCTCTTCATCGCGCCCGACTATGCCGGCGTGATCGAGGCGATGCGCTTCAACAAGGTCCAGATCGCCTGGTTCGGCAACAAATCCGCCATCGAGGCCGTCAACCGCGCCAGCGGCGAGGTGTTCGTCCAGACCGTCGATGTCAACGGGAACCCGGGCTACTGGTCGCTCATCGTGGTCCACAAGGACAGCCCCTATCAGAGCATCGAGGACATCATCCGCGACGGCAAGACCCTCACCTTCGGCAACGGCGACCCCAACAGCACTTCCGGGAACCTCATCCCCACCTATTACATCTGGGGCCAGCGCGGGATCGACCCGGCCAAGCACTTCAAGCTGATGCGCAGCGCCAACCACGAGACCAACCTGATGGCAGTGGCCAACAAGCAGGTGGATTTCGCCACCAACAACACCGAGAACTGGGACAAGTTTGCGAAGGCCCACCCCGACCAGATCAAGAACGTCCGCGCCGTCTGGAAAAGCCCGCTGATCCCGAGCGACCCCATGGTGTGGCGCAAGGACCTCTCCAAGGAGTGGAAGAGCAAGATCAAGGGCTTCTTCCTGGCCTACGGCCGCATCGGGGACAAAAAGGAGAGGGAGCGCGAGGTGCTGGCGGGCATGAGCTCCGGCTGGGCGCCCTTCCAGGATTCGTCCAACCACCAGCTCCTGCCGATCATGGAGATCGACATGGCCAAGGAGAAGATGAAGCTCCAAAGCAACGAGTCGATGGCCGCCGCAGATAAGACCCAAAAGCTCGCGGTCATCGAAAAGAAGCTCGCCGAGATCCAGTCCTACGTGAAGTTCGTCGAAAAGTACAATTAGCTCACCCTTGCGTGCGGCCGGGACCGCCGGCCTTAGACGGCCCCTGCCGCACGACTACGATCGGACCGGTGAACCCGTCATGACCGCCGCCAGCCAGACCCTGTCGATTCCCGAAACACCGTTGAAGACGAAACTCCTGCGCCTGCTGGCCGGGATGGCCTTCGCCGGGGTCCTGGCGTGGGCCTGGCAGGGGTCCGAAATGCGGCCGCTGGACCTCATCACCTACCGCGGCAACATGGCCGCCTATCTCTCCGGGTTTCTTACGCCCGATTTCAGCGACTGGCGCGAATATCTGCACCAGACCCTCATCACCATTCAGATCGCCGTCTGGGGGACCCTTCTCGCCATCTTCGGCGCCGTACCCTTCGGGCTGCTCTCATCGGCTAATGTGGCCCCGGTTTGGGTCCATCAGCCGGTGCGCCGCCTCATGGACGCCTGCCGCTCGATCAACGAGATGATCTTCGCCATGCTCTTCATCAGCGCGGTCGGCCTGGGGCCGTTCGCCGGGGTGCTGGCGCTCTTCATGCACACGACGGGCACACTCGCCAAGCTCTTCTCAGAGGCCGTGGAGGCCATCGACCCCCAGCCGGTCGAGGGGATCCGCGCCACCGGCGCGAACAAGGTGCAGGAGATCGCCTACGGCATCATCCCCCAGGTGGTCCCGCTGTGGATCTCCTATTCGCTCTACCGCTTCGAATCCAACGTGCGCTCGGCAAGTGTCGTCGGCATGGTCGGGGCGGGCGGGATCGGTATGCTCCTGTGGGACGCGATCCGCAGCTTCAACTACAGCGCGACCGCGGCCATGCTGATCATCCTGGTCGTGGTGGTGAGCCTGCTCGACCTGGGCTCGGCCACCATCCGCAAGCGGTACATATAGAGTGTTTCGAACTCAGTCGGCGAGCCCGGTGAGCGTCTCTTCCAATCCGGGGGCCGCTGCTACGACCCGCCATTCGTCCGGTTCGGTCTCGACGGCATCGAAAAACCCGCCGGCCTCCTCCAGGATGATCTTGCCGGCGGCGAAATCCCAGACCTTCAACCCTTCATAGATCAGACCGCCCAGAAAGCCGGCCGCCACGTAGGCGAGCTCGGCCGCGGCCGCCCCCAGGCAGCGCGCCTTGCGCACCTGCGGCAGGAGGGTGGCAAGCCTTGCGGTCATGCGCCGCATGGTCTCCGGGCGCTTGCCGAAGCTGACCGAGAGGACCGCGTGGGCGGGGATCTCGACCCGGGGGGCGCGAATCGGCCGGCCGTTCAGATAGGCACCCTGCCCCGGCACGGCTTGAAAGAGCTCGCGGCTGAAAGGCAGATAGATCACCCCCACCACCGGCGCCCCGGGGAGACCCGCCGCACAGTTGGCGTCTTTGCCCTCGCTGCGACGGTAGCAGGCGGTGGAGGTGCAGAAGAAGGGCAGCCCCTGCCAGAAATTCACGGTGCCGTCCAGCGGGTCGACGACCCAGGTATAGCCGCCCTCGCCCGGCAGCGCGCCGCTCTCCTCGGCCAGGATGGCGTTGTCGGGAAACCTGGCACGGATGGCGGATAGGATCGCCTCCTCGCAGGCGCGGTCGGTTTCGAGCTTGACGTCATGGAGGAGCCCTGTCATGCGGACCCCGGGGGTTCGAAAATGGCGCATCTGGATCGCGCCCGCGGTTTGGGCGGCGTTGATCGCCGTTTCACGGATGCTATCGGCGAGGGCCGCCGGCACCGCGAATTCAATCGGGTCGAAGGCAACCGGTTTCATGATCCTCCGCTCATTCCATTCCGAGTCAAGCCGGTGGTCCATCCATGAGAATCCCGCCGTGGCGAGGCGTTTAGATCATCGTGACTGGAGCCTACTCCGCCGAAGTACGGGCTACGAAGGCCGGGAGCTACTCCCACAATGACCAAAGCATCTTTCAGACATGGGAGCAGGTGGCGCCGCAAAGGGCGATAAGGTCAGTTGCCGGTGCTGAACACCTCGCGGCCGCCCACGAAGGTGCGCACCACCCGGGGGACCTTGCTGCAGTCGTCCACCAGGACCAGATCGGCCGCCTTGCCGGGCTCGATCGAGCCGGTAACGGTATCGCTGCCGGTCGCCCGGGCCGCGTTCAAGGTAATCATCCTTACAGCGGCGGTTAGGTCCAGGATGCCCTCGCGGTTTAGCTGCAACGCGGCGTGCAGGAGGGACATGGGCGCGTAGTCCGAGCAGAGGACATCGCCCAAGCCCGCCCCGATCGCCTCGCGTCCCGAGAGGTTCCCGGTCAACGACGCCCCGCGCAGAACATTCGGGGAGCCGAGGGAGATCAGCATGCCGTGCTTCCGGGCGGCCCGGGCGGCCTCCAGGTTCACCGGAAACTCCGACAGGCTCACCCCCAGGCGGCTGACGGCCGCGACCTTTTCTTCGGAGTCGTCGTCGTGGCTCGCCATGCGGATCCCGTTGTCCCGACAGGTCCGGGCCAGATGCTCCAGGCCCCTCCAATCGACCCGGCGGCTCGCCTCCAGCCGGTGGGCGATGATCGTGTCGACATGCGCTGCGCTCAGACCCCGGGCCTTCGCGTAATAGGTCCGGAAGTGGGCGACATCGCTGAATTGCCCCTGGCCGGGGGTGTGGTCCATGAGGGAGAAGAAATGGATCAGCCGGCCGCGGATCAGGCGCTCCACCTCGGCGAAGGCCTCGTCGTTGGTGATC
>JBFYWX010000311.1:0-22915 GCA_041310825.1 Desulfobacteraceae bacterium
GAGAAGATCCGGGCCGTCGACGGGGTCCTGGCCCTCTCCCACATGACCTGGTTCGGGGGGGTCTACATCGACCGCAAGAATTTTTTCGCCAATTTCGCCGTGGACGCAAAGACCTACCTGGCGCTCTACCCCGAGTTCATCGTCCCCGCGGCTGAAACGGATGCCTTCGTGCGCGACCGCAAGGGTTGCGTCGTCGGCCGCGGGCTCGCCCGGCGGTTCGGTTGGCAGGTGGGAGACGAGATTCCCCTGCAGGGCACGATCTTCCCGGGGGACTGGCCGCTGACGGTGCGGGCGATCTACACCGGGCGCGACCGCAGCATCGATGAAAATCAGCTCTTCTTCCACTGGGACCACCTCAACGAACGCCTCAAGGCCTCAAGCCCCCGCCGGGCCAACTATGCGGGGATCTTCGTCATCCGGATCGCTGAGGCGGGCGCGGCCGCAGCGGTCTCGGCGGCGGTCGACACGCTTTTCACCAACTCGCTGGCCGAGACCCGGACCGAGACCGAACGAGCCTTCCAACTAGGGTTCGTGACCATGAGCGAGGCGATCCTGATGGCCATCCGTATGGTCTCCTTCATCATCATCGGCATCATCATGGCGGTGGCGGCGAACACCATGGTCATGTCGGTGCGGGAGCGCCTGCCTGAATTCGCGGTGTTGAAGACCTTGGGATTCGGGGCGCTCCGGCTGGGCGGGCTGATCGCGGGGGAGTCGCTCGTGATCTGCGCGGCGGGCGGGGCGCTGGGGATTGCCGGCACCTTTCCGGCCCTGCGGATCATGGCGCACTACGTGAGCAACGTGTTTCCGGTGCTCGCCATCACCCCCGCCACGCTGGCCTACGATGTCCTGGCGGTCCTTGCCGTGGCCCTGGTGGCGGCCCTCTTCCCCATCCGGCGCGTGGTCACGGTGCCGATCGTGACGGCGTTGGGGAGGGTGGGATGACGGATAGGGTTCGAGGGGTCAAGGGGCCGAGTGAAACAAATAAAAGTCGGAGTCGGAGTAGAAAAAGTCAGAGTGAATGGATTATGTCTTTTTACTCTGACTCTGACTCGGAACTCGGCACTCAAAAATGGGGTCGGGATCGGTTGCAGAGGAACAGGGGTTCAGGGAAAACCTGCTTCCGGTTTTCTTCATCCTGCATCCCGTATCCCTATATGAACCGTGAACCGCTGAACCGGTTTTTCAACCATGAACCTGCTCTTCGCCTACAGTTTGCGCAACATGCTGGCCCGGCGGTTGACGACGCTGCTGACCGCCGGAGGCATGGCGCTTGTCGTCTTCGCCTTCGCCGCGATCGTGATGCTGGCCGAGGGGCTGGAAGCCACTCTGGTCGATTCGGGCGCCTTCGAGAATGCCATCGTCATCCGCAAGTCCTCGACCTCCGAGGTCCAGAGCGGGGTTTCGCGGCGCGAGGCGGCCATCATCGAGACCCAGCCGGAGGTGGCGCTCGACGCCTTCGGGCGGCCGCTGGTGGCCAAGGAGGTGGTGGTGCTGATCAACCTGCGCAAGCGGGGCTCGGCGAGCACTTCCAACGTGACGATCCGCGGCACCTCGACCGCCTCCGCCGCCCTGCGGCCGGCGGCGCGGCTGGTGGAGGGGCGCGCGCCGCGTCCCGGCTCGGATGAGGTCATGGTGGGGGTGGGGATCGCCCGGCGCTTCCGGAACGCGGGGTTGAACGAGACGATCTCCTTCGCGCGGAGCGACTGGCGGGTGGTGGGCGTTTTCGATGCGGGCCAGACGAGCTTCTCGTCGGAGATCTGGGGCGATGCGGACCAGTTCATGCAGGCCTTCCGGCGCCAGGCCTACTCCTCGGTGATCTTGCGGATGCGGGACCCCGAGGCGCTGGATGCGCTCACGGAGCGCATCGCTTCCGACCCGCGTCTGACCTGTGAGGTCAAACGCGAGGTCATCTACTACCGCGAGCAGTCCGAGCTGACGGCCAAATTCCTGCGGATTTTAGGCACCGCGCTGACTCTGATTTTTTCGGTCGGTGCCGTCGTCGGGGCCATGATCACGATGTATGCCGCCGTGGCCGGCCGTACCGCCGAGATCGGCACGCTCCGGGCGGTCGGTTTTCAACGCAGGGCCATCCTGACGGCCTTTCTGATGGAGTCCCTGCTATTGGGCGGCGTCGGCGGCGTCGGGGGGCTTGCGCTCGCCTCGCTGCTGCAGATGGTCACGGTCTCGACCACCAATTTCCAGACCTTCGCCGAGCTCGCCTTCCGGTTCAGCTTAAGCCCAGTCATTGTTCTGGAAGGCATGCTCTTCGCCTTGCTCATGGGGCTGGCGGGGGGGCTGCTGCCGGCCGTCCGGGCGGCGCGCATGAACATCGTGGAGGCGCTGCGGGAGGCTTGAGTTTTCGAAGGGGGTCGTTTACAACTATTCGAAAACGGCATTTCCCGTCAACCGTGGCAGGCCTTGGCCTGGAAAGGGAGGATTCGGCATGATCGGTAAAACGATCGACCAACTTCAGGTGGGGGACAGCGCCCAGTTTTCCAAGACGGTCAGTGAGTCGGACATCTATCTCTTTGCCGGCATCACCGGGGATTTCAACCCCGCCCACGTCGATGAGGAGTACGCCCGGAAGACCTATTTTGCCACGCGCATCGCCCACGGCATGCTCTCGGCGGGCTTCATTTCGACGGTGATAGGGACCCGTTTGCCGGGTCCGGGTACGATCTACATGCGCCAGGAGCTGAGCTTCCTGGGGGTGGTCAAGATCGGGGACACCATCACGGCGAAAGCCGAGGTCATCGAGATCGATGCGGCCAAGGGCCGGGTGAGGCTCCGGACGACCTGCGACAACCAGGAAGGCCAGCGGGTCTTGACCGGCGAAGCGCTGGTCAGTCCTCCCCGGCCGCCGAAAACAGCGGGCTGAACCATCCCCCTTTTTTCGTTGGAAGCGCGTCCACCACCTGGCGGGCTTCAACCAACCCCGAGCGCCTTAAAAGCAGGGAACCCGCCTCCTGGTCCGCCGCGCCGACCGCCCCCGCAAGGCAGGCCAACCTGTCGCTGTCGGCCCCTTGGTAAGACGCGCCACTTCACGAGGTTTGTAAAAACTGATTTTTTTGCATAGACGCCATGAACGCCGCACGCAGGACCCGTGCGAGGCCTACCACCGCCAGGTAAAGGGTCGGCCGTCCGAAGGGTGCCAATTGAGTTGATCCTGGTCGGCGGGGGAGGGATAACGAATGGGATCAGCGGGACTCCTGGCCGTATCGGTTGCATGCGGCTGATCCAGTGTGCTTAGCGAGTTGACAACCCGATATAATTCAAGGATCATACCGCCATGCCGACTTCAACAAACGACCTTGCCAACTTGACCCATTTGGGTCGCAAGGCACAGCCCAGCAAGCAACTGGAGGTGTTTCCAAACCACCACCCCGGACGTCGCTACACCGTGTCCCTCACCACCGCCGAATTCACATGCCTGTGCCCCGCTACGGGACAACCGGACTTCGCGACGATCAGCATAAAATACATCCCCGATCAATGCATCCTGGAGTCCAAGTCACTCAAACTGTATTTGTGGTCCTACCGGGGTGAAGGGGTCTTTCACGAGCATGTGATCAATACCATCTGCGATGACCTTGCCAAGGTGCTCGATCCTCACTGGATTGAAGTAACAGGCGCTTTCGGGGTTCGCGGTGGAATTGAGATTACTGTCGTCGCGTCACATGCAAAAAAAGGCCCAGCGCAGACGCGGCCGATCGGTGTGACGCCATAGGCCAATCGGTCCGCATCATGAGCGCTCGCTTCCAATCGTGAATTCCAAATTTTCCTCTGGAGACGTCTTCGTGGCCAACTACCGCTTCTTTCCCCTTGTGGCTTCGGTTTTTGTAACCGGTTTGATCGTCTCCAACATAATTGCGGTTAAGCTCGTTTCGTTTGGGACCTGGCCGGTGTTCGGGGTGTTGATCCTGCCGGCCGCCGTGATCATTTTTCCGGTCTCCTATATCGTCGGCGATGTTCTGACGGAGGTCTATGGGTATGCCCGGGCGCGGCAGGTGATCTGGATCGGATTCGGGTGCAATGCACTGGCTGTTTTGGCAATCTGGGCCGGCGGCCTGCTGCCGGCCGCACCGATCTGGAATGCCAACACGTACTCCTCCCCGAACGCTGCCCAGCAGGCCTACGAAGCGATTTTAGGTTTCACCCCGAGATTGCTGCTGGCCTCCTTTACCGCTTACCTGTTCGGCGAATTCTTGAACTCGTTCGTATTGGCAAAGCTAAAAGTCGTGACGCACGGAAAATGGCTCTGGATGCGAACGATTGCCTCGACGCTGGTCGGTCAGTTGGTCGACTCGGGGCTTTTCATCGCCATCGCTTTTTCGGGTATCTTGCCGTTGGCGGGCCTTGTTCAGTTGGCAGCGGCTCAATGGCTTTTTAAATCGGTTTACGAGATTCTGGCGACACCATTAACCTACATCGCCGTAAATTTTCTCAAGCGGGCTGAGAAAATAGACCACTATGACCGGCAAACGAACTTCAATCCGCTGGCGATGGGGCGCTGAAAATCCAGGCGCCCGGGAATTGCGGTTCGACCGCCGGCTGCATGCGTTCGGGTTTCGTTCGGCCTCAGGAAAAGCCATCCGGTGGTAGGCTGGACGGACTCCATTGCCATGGGCCAAGATCAGAGCGGCCCGTGGAGGCTCCCGAGAAAGTGGTTCATCTGGCGGTACCACCAGGGCCAGTCGTGGTTGACATCCGGCCCCCAGAAGTCGATCCAGGCGGGGATCGATTTCGCGCGGAAGATGTGACCCAACGCGCGGGTGTCCTCGATCGCCTCCTCCTCCCAGGCCCCCTGGCCGACGCAGACGATGATCCGGCTCTTCCGGTACCCGTCGAGGAACCACGGGTCGTTCAGCCCCGCCAGGTAGGAGACCGGCGAGTTGAAGTAGACCGCGGGGAGGTCGTCCGGGCCCAGGTTGAACTCGGGCCGGTCGAGCCGGTAGAGGCCGGAGAGGGCGATGGTGCCCCCGCAGGCGTCCGGGTGCTTGAGGAAGAAATTCACCGCGTGGTAGGCGCCCATGCTGCAGCCGGTCGCCATGGGCCGCTCCTCCGGGGTGCGGCAGTGCGCGCGGATGAAGGGTACCACTTCCTGCGCGATGTAGGCGTCGTAGGCCTCATGGCGGGCGTTGCGTTCGGCCGGCGGGATGCCGGCGTTGTACCAGGACTCGGCGTCCACACTGTCCACGGCGTAAAGCTTGATGCGGCCGGTGTTAATGAAGCCGGCGATCTCGGCCACCATCCCCATGCCTTCGAAATCGAAGTAGCGACCCCGGGAGCTGGGGAATACAATGTAGGGCGTGCCCCAATGGCCGTAGACCTTGAGCTCCATCCCGCGGTTCAGGTGCGGGCTCCACCAGTGGTGATGTTCGGTGTGCATAATGCCCCCGTGGGCGGCTATTTCGAAGCCGCGGGTTCATGGATGAACCGGACCGCCTCCAGGATCTGCTCCAGGTCCGGTGCGCGGAAGATGTAGCCGATGTCCCCGAGCGCACTGCTGAAGACCCCCGGAACGCTCTCCACCTGCAGGATCAGGTGCCCGAAACGGGTCTGGATCTCCTCGTGCGTATGGGCGTAGCGGGCGGTCTGTTTGCGGCTGGCGTAGCAGCAGTGGTAGCGCCGCTGGTAGTCGAGCCCGGTGCGGCCGTGCACCATGAGCTCGGCCCAGGCGCGGTAGATGTCGATGTCGGCCGTGTAGTTGAACATGTCGGTCGTGTAGCCGCCGGGCGGCCGCATGTTGACCTCGAGCGCCACGTAGTCGCCCTCGGCCGTCAGGAAAAACTCCATGTGAAAGAACCGGTCCCTGACTTCGAAGTGCGCAAGGCAGCTGCGCCCGATGTGCTCGAGCGCCGGGGGGATCTCCCGCAGGGAGTAGTAGTAGATGTGCCGCGCCTCGTTGACGGTCTCCATGATGCCCTGGCTGAAGACATGGGCGGTAAGGAAGAGCGGGTTTCCGGCGGCGTCCGCAAGCCCGTCGAAGGAGTGGATGGTGCCGGCGATGAACTCCTCGAGGATGTAGTCCACCGCAGGTTTCGTGCTGAAAAAGGCATCGAGGTCGCGGTCGGAGTCGATGCGGAAGGTGTGCAACGCGCCCACCCCGATGTCGGGCTTGGCAATCAAGGGGTAGCCGGCTTCGGCCACCAGGGCGCGCGCCTCGGCGGGAGTTCGCGCCACCCGGCCGCGGGCCACCCGCACCCCGGCCTGCCGGAAACGCTCCTTCATCTTCGATTTGCGGCGGATGGCATCGATGCCTGCCGGCCGCACCCCGGGGATGTTGAAGTCCTCCCGGATGCGGGCCTCGGTGCCGAGCCAGTATTCGTTCAGGGACTCGAAGCGGTCGATCTTGCCGTAGCGATGGGTGAAGTACCCGCAGGCCCGGATGAGGGCGTCGTCCTCGTGCATGTCGGGGACGCGGTAATACTCCGTCAGCACGGCGCGCAGCTCATCGGGGAGGGTTTCAAACGGCGCATCGCCGATGCCGAGGGCGTTGGCCCCCGCCTGCCGGATCTGGGCCCAGAAGCGCCGGTAGTGGGGGGGAAAATGGGGCGAGAGCAGCACGATGTTGCGGTTCATGCGGCCGAACCTGTCTGCCGCACGGCGGCGGCGAGCATTGGAATGTCCGATTCGGTCTGGGTGCGGAAAAGGTAGCGCACCCGGCCCATGATGTCCTGATAGACCGGCGGGTTTTCGGCCACCTCCACCAGCAACGGTCCGTAGCGGTCGAGGATCTCCTCATGGGAGAGGGTGTAGTCCTTGTCCTTCCGCCCTATGTAGGCGACGGCGTATTTTTTCTCGCGTGGCAGCTCGACGGGCAGCCCCATGACCATGCAGGCCCAGGCCCGGTAGAGGTCGCCGTCCACGCTGAAGTTCATCATGTCCAGAATGGCCCCGCCGGGGGGGCGGCTGTTGATCTCCATCGGGACATAGTCGCCGCCGCGCGCGAAAAATTCGAAGTGGAAGAACTTGCGGCGGATGCCGAAGGCCGCTACCAGGGCGGCCCCGATGGGCGGCAGTTCCTCCGGGGTGCGGCGGGTGACGTAAAAAAAGGTATCGGTCCCCCGGGTGTACTCGATCAGCCCCTCGCCGTAGATCAGGGTGTTTTCGAACAGGATGCGGCCTTCCCGATCCGTGAGTCCGTCGAAGGTGAGGATCGGGGCATCGATGAACTCTTCGAGAAGATAGCCCGGGGCCAGATCCGCGAACAGCGACCGGAGCTCCTCCGGGGTTTCCACGCGATGCGTACCGCCGGCGCCCACTCCCTCGTCAGGCTTCAAGATCACGGGGTAGCCGATCTCATCGGCCAGCCGCAGAGCGTCGTCCAGGTCGGTGACCAATTCGCCGCGGGCGACCGGCAGGCCGATGCTCTGAAAGACCCGCTTCATGCGCGACTTTTTCTTGATCGTGTCGGCCTCCTGGAGGCAGAGCCCGGGGATGGCGCAACGCTCGTTGATGATGGCCTCCAGCCGTAGCCAGGTCTCGTTGTGCGACTCCACCAGATCGAAGGTCCCCTCGAAGCCCAGGGCGTGTTTGGCCTCCAGCAGCTCTTCGACCGCGCGCACCGCGCGCCGCCAGTTTTTCAGGTCGGTGCGCACATACCAGCGGATCCAGGAGCGCAGCTCGGGGGGCATGGAAAAGAATTCGGTCTCCCCGATGGCCCAGACCCGGGCCCCGAACGCATGCGCGTGGCGGATGAAGTGGCTGTAGTTGGGCGGGAACTCGGGCGAGATGTATAAAATGTCCATAGGCCTCATCACCGGCTACGGGCGTTCACTTCGAACTCAACGCGGCATGCTAAGACGTGTCGGCGAGGGGTCAAGTGCTGCGGCCCATCGGCCGGTCCTCAGGCCAGCTCATCGAAACGGCAGGTGAGCGACACCCCTTCCCCGTCGAAGGCGCTCTTCACCTTGTAGGGCAGGGTTTTAAACAGCCGGATCATGGCCTGGTTGCCCGGGGAGGTGTAGGCGATCAGGCCGAAGACGCCGTTCTCACGCGCGGCATCGGCCAGTTTGCGCAGGATTCGGCGCGCGATGCCTTTGCCCTGGAAGTTCTTGTTGACCGAGAAGGCCACCTCGGCCATGTTGGTTTTGGGCAGGAGCATGCACTCGCCGACCGCCACCACGCGGCCGAACCCGAATTCGCCTACCAGCGCGAGCAGGGTCAAGTCCTTGATGTAGTCGATCTGGGATCGGGACTCGACTTCCGTACGCGGGAAACTGGTCTTCTCGTGCATGAACCGGGAGAAGATGTCGTCCTTGTCTAGGTTGTAGTAGTGTTCCTGGATGCGCCGTTCGTCGACGGGCTTGGCGGGCCGGATGGTCACCTCCTCCCCCTCGACGGCCATGGCCTCTTCGAGCTTTACCGGGTAGATGCCGCGTACCGCCTCGCCCAAGGTGCGCTCGGGCCCGATCAGGCCGAGCTGCTTCGCGTCGGCGAAGAGGCTCTCCCGGAAATCCGGGTGCGCGATGCTGATCATCCCCGTCACCCGCTCCTGCAGGCTTTTTCCGAACAAGTTGAAAATCCCGTACTCGGTGGCCACATAGTGGACGTCCGCCCGCGGGACCGCCACGTTGGTGTTGTTCAGGAGCGGGACGATGGTGCTGGCCCGGCCGTCATCCGCTGTCGAGAACAGCATGAGGATGGACTTGCCGCTGGGCGAGCGCTTGGCCCCGCGCACGAAGTCGACGATGCCGGAGGTTCCGGCGAAGAAGGTCAAGGCCGAGGCCTCCACCTCCACTTGGCCGGTAAGGTCCATGCTGCGGGCCACGTTCATCGAGACCATGCGGTGATGGCGCGAGATGATGAAGGGGTCGTTGACATAGTCCGAAGGGTGGAAATCGACCGCCGGGTTGTTGTCCAGAAATTCGTAGAGGTTGCGCGAGCCGATGGCGGCCGACGCCACGATCTTGCCCTCGTTGAACCCTTTCAAGCGGTTGGTGATCGCCCCCTGGGAGTAGAGGTGCATGATGTCGTCGGTCACAAACTGCGAGTGCACCCCCAGGTCGTTTTTCTCGCCCAGGGCCTGGATGGTGGCCTGAGAGGCCGCATCCAGTCCGATTTGCAGGGTGGAGCCGTCCTCGATCAACCGCGCGATGAGGGTGCCGATGCGGGCGGCGGTTTCCGAGGCCGAACTCGGGGCGACGGTCATGAGCTCCTCGTCGTGCTCGACGATGACATCCACGTCGTTGACGTGGATGAAACTCTGACCGAGCACCCGCGGCATGTTCGAGTTCACCTGGGCGATGAGGACCTCTGCGGAGAGGGCGGCCGCCCGGGTCACATCCACCGAAATGCCAAGGCTCATCCAGCCGAAATCGTCGGGCGGCGAGGTCTGGACCAGGGCCACGTGGATCGGCAGCTTCTGGGAGGTGAACAGGTCCGGGACCTCGGACATGTTCATCGGGGTGATGAAGCGTTTATGGCGTGCGATCGACTCGGAATTGCTGGCGCCGAGGTAGATGGTGCGCATGCTCAGGGTGAAATCCTGGGTTTTGTCGGCGAGCGAGGAGAGGGCCGCCGTCTCCCGGCTCATCAGCCGCACGACCTCCAGACCGCTCAGCTTGCCGGCGGACTCGAACAGCGCCTGGACCAGGGCCTGGGGTTGGCCACAGGCCGAACCGATGAAAACGCGCTGGCCCGGCCGAATCACGCGCACGGCGTCATCGGCGCGGCGGCGCTTTTCGAGGTAGGCATCCGCCCAGTAGGTGGATTTCGGCACCGGTCTTCTCCCGACCCAGTTTAGGGGTTGTGGTTCAGGGCGTGCGCTGCCCCCGGCTCCGGTCGCGCGGCGGGTGGGTCGCGACACAACTCCATCCCTTCAGTACGCTACTTAAAATGCCGATACTTGTCAAACCTCCGGCGGGTTGCCCGGTCCTGCGACCATGCGCTGGGCCGTGCGGGTTCCGACCCGGCGGATGTCCGCCAGCAGCCGCCGGCACTGCTCTAACGACAGCCGGCGGACGAACCGAATGGTCTCGATCTCGTTGCGGGTGTGGGGGGTGTCGCCGCCGGCGGGCACGATCTCCTCCTTGGCGAGGAGCTTGTTGTAGACCAGGCTGGCTGCGGCCAGATGGTCATCCTGCGGGTGGTCCGGCCGGTCGGGGCGGAAGACGTAGCGCAGGGTCAGCAAGTCGCCGGGGCCGAAGAGGTGCGGGCGGTGCGCATGGGCCCGATACACCGGCCCCAGAACGAAACGGCGCCTGAGCCGGCTCCGTCCGGCATGCCCCCGGCGCAACCCGCGCCAGAAGGCCTGGTGGATCTCCCCCGCCTCGACCAGCGTGCTTTCGTGTTCCGGGACGATCACGGCTACGGCTTCCGCCCTGAGTTGGTCCCGCAGCCGGAAGCGGTCGGCATCGGCGCGGGCGAAGCGTTTGACGGCCTCCAGTGTGTCGCCGAAGCGTCCCTGCGCGGCGGCTTCATAAAATTCCAGCAGCCGCCCGGTGGCCTTGCGCTCGGCGGCATAGACGGGGGCGAGGTGCGGGTCGGCCGCTATCGTGGCGGGCGTCTGCCCGGAGGCCAGGCGTTCGTGGATCTCAACCAGCGTCTCGAGGAAGGGTTCCACCTGGTAAATCCGGTGACCTTGGCGGATGAGGTCCCTGAGGAGCATGCACAGGGAGCGGCTGAATTCGGGGTATTCCCGGTCGAGGGTCAGCAGGTAGTCATCGATGTCGAACTCCCCGGCGAGCATCGACGCCAGGCTGGGATCCGGCGGCTCCTCCAGGACGATGGCCTCATGGCCGGCCGCGATCTTAGACCACAGGGGGAGTGACTCCGGCCGGTGGGTCGAAAAGGCAACGGTAACCGTCGGTACGTTCATGGGATATGATAGGGCATCGTCGGCACGGGGCAAGAGCCGGCCGGTGGTCCGGGTGATTCACGGTATTTTCAGGTTGAGTCTGCCTGCGTTTTGGAGTAAAATGAAAGCAGAACGGTCGAATTGGCGCCCCCCCTCTCCCACGCAAGGTAGATCATGAAGCAGCTGACGTTGGCGTTGGTCCTGATTCCTTTCCTCTTTCACGCGGCCTACGCCGGGCAAGGTTCCGGCACATCCAAGCCGGCGGCAGCCTCTTCGGTGAAGCTTGCCTCCACGGCCAAGGCCGAACCCCGGCCTCCGGCGGCTCCCGCCGCGGTCGCGATGCCCAAGGCCCCCTTCGAAGCCTATGCCGTCGCGGATGCCGAGAACGGTTTGGTTCTGGAAGGGTTGAACATGCACCTGAAGTGGCCCCAGGCCAGCCTGACCAAGCTCATGCTGGCCTGCGTCGTCATGGACCAGCTTGAGCGCGGGGATCTCAGCCTCTCCGACCGGGTTGCGGTGTCCAAAAAAGCCGAAGGCATGGGCGGCAGCCAGGTCTATCTGAAGGCGGGTGAAACCTTCACCCTGGAGGAGTTGATGCAGGCGGCGCTCATCGAATCGGCCAACGACGCTGCCTACGCCATTGCCGAACACGCGGCCGGGAGTGCCGCCGCCTTTGCGGAACTCATGAATCGCAAAGCCCATGCGCTGGGGATGGTCGATACCGCTTTTTACGGGGTGAACGGGCTTCCGCCCCGGCGGGGCGGCCACGACAACATCACCACCTGCAACGACATGGTGCGCCTGGCGCGGGAAGCGCTCCGCCACCCCAAGATCCTCGCGTGGACCTCCACCGAGCAGACCACCTTTCGCGACGGCACGTTGGTGATCAGCAACAAAAACAAGCTGGTGGGGCGGCTGGCCGAAGTGGACGGACTCAAGACCGGGTACACCCGCAAGGCGGGCTTCAACATCGTCGCCACCGGCGCAAACGGCGAGCGACGCCTGATCGTGGTGGTGCTGGGCAGTCCGGAGTCGAAACTCCGGGACCGTTTTGCCGCGGAAAAGTTCAGAGAGTATCTGGCCAATTGACGCCGCACAACCCAGGATCACGGCCTCATCCGCAGTTTTTAACAGCCGGCTAAGGCGCCTCCTTGCCGAGCGCGCGTCGTATCGCCTGCCGCACCTGTTCGGCGGTGTAAAAGTCCCCCGTGAAGACCGTGCGGCCGTCCGCGGCGAGGACGGCCAGGAATGGAATGGTCAGGCTGCCCATCTCTCGGAGTTTGGCTTTTCCCGCCGAGTTGTCCCCGGTCAGGTCGACCCGCATCGGGACGACCGGCTCGCGGGCGATCCACCCGGCCAGCTCCCGGTCGCTCCAGACGGCCTGCTCGAGCGCCTTGCAGTTGAGGCACCATTCCGCTGTGAAAACCATGGCCACCGCGTGTTGCTCCGCGATGGCTTTTTCCAGGCGCTGCGGTGTGAAATAGACCCATGCGACCGGCCCGTGATCCGTCAGCCGCAGGCCGCCGAGAACCGATGCGCCCAATGCCAGCCCGGCGGCTACGAACCACACCGTCTTCGCGAACGTCCCGGCCGATAGGCGCGATGCCCGCCAGGCGGCCCACATGCCGGCCGCGGCGCAGAGCCCCATCACCGGCCACCAGTATGCCTGGCTGGGCGGCGTGCCCGGCTCGGCCGCAAGCGAGCTCACCCCGGTGCCCGCGAAGTAGGCGGCGGCGGCCAGCATGAAGATCGCCATCACCTGCTTCGGCAGCTCGCTGGCCGGTCCCGACCGCGGCATGCGACGGACCAGCCGTGGAAAGGCTGCCAGTACCAGATAGGGCAGCCCCATGCCGATGCCGACCGCTGAAAACGTCAGCAGGGTAATGCCGGGGACCTGGGCAACGGCCCAGGCCGCCGCGGCGCCCATGAACGGGGCCGTGCATGGTGTCGAGAGGATCGCGGTGAGGATCCCGATGCCGAAGGCTCCCGGCAGCGTGTTCTGGGCAGGGTGAAAGGCGTAGATGAACGCCGGCAGCTGCAGGGAGCGGCCTCCAAGAAGAGCCAGTGCCATGATGCCGATGACGCTTCCGACCCCGATGGTGAAGAGCGGATAATGGAAGAGTTGGTGGGCGGCCGTAAACCCGCTGACCACCGAGACCAGCACGCCGAGCGCCAGCCAGAAGGCCGTGACCCCTAAAAAGGTGAACGCGCCGAGAGCCGCCAGCCGGGCGGGGCGTTCGGCGGCCTGGGACATGCTGAAGATCTTGATCGGGATCAACGGCAGGACGCAAGGGGTGAAGTTGAGCAGCACGCCTCCGAGCGCAGCGACCGCGAACAGCAGAAAAAGCCCGGATGTCGATGCCGCATTCAATGCGAAGCTCCAGCCGAACAGGTCGAAACGGACCGTATCGTCGCGGGCGGCATCCGCTGCGGGGTGAAGCGCGGGCGCAAAAAGCTCCGGGTTGACGGCGGAAACCGCCTCTCCGGCCGGAACGACGCTGAGGTCGGCCTCCAGGATAAATTTCTGGGGGATCTCGCACCAATCCGCTGCGCACGCCTGGACCGCGACCTCAAGCCCCAGGACGGCCGTGCCGACCGGTGTCCCCGGCGCCAGCCGCACCGGCAGGTGGATCACCGTGCGCCCCTCGAAGGTCATGATGCGCTCGGCGACGAATTCGGCCTGCATGGGGGCGGCCGGAGGAAAGCGCGGCGATTCGGCCACGATGCCTTCGGTGGCCCGCAGCAGCCTGACCTGGGTGGGGTAGGGCGAGAACCCGCGGACCTCACCCACCTGGGCCGCGTCGGCGATCACGTGAAACCCCTCGCGGATGTCTATCACGACGGCCAGAATCAGAGTGTCGCCGGGGCGGGCGCGGTCGGTCGACCAGACCGTGCGGATCGAAACCGTCGGCTCCTCCTCCGAGGGCGCGGGGGCGAGCAGCCCCGGGGGCGGATCGGCCAGCGCCGCTGCGGCGAGCAGCAGGAGCACGATCCCGAGGCCCAATGCGTGCCGGCGGCGGCCTGCCGGAGTCCTCGGGCGGGATCCTTTCCGCGATGATAAAACGCCGGAACCGGTGGTCGCGGTTATCACCCGCGGTGGAGGGGGCTGGGGATGCCATCTTGCGTTTGACATTTAAATGGCAGAATATTAAACTGAAACGTTTAAGTAAAGCCGCATCTTGCTGCCGCCGCGCGGCGCGGAACATGATCGCCAAGGAGAATGCCAGATGAGTATGGACATCAGCAAGGAAAAATTCTTTTTCACCTCGGAATCCGTGACCGAGGGTCATCCGGACAAGGTGGCCGACCAGATTTCCGATTCCATCCTGGATGCCATCATGGCCCAGGACAAGCGCTGCCGGGTAGCCTGCGAGACGCTCGTCACCACCGGCATGGCGTTCATCGCAGGGGAGATCACCACCAGCACGTACGTGGAGATGCCCCAGATCGTGCGCGATACGATCAAAGACATCGGCTACAACTCCTCGCGCATGGGCTTCGACTGGCAGACCTGCGCCGTCTTGACCAGCATCGACCACCAGTCGCTCGACATCGCCATGGGGGTGGACAAGGGCGACGGGCTCTACAAGGAGCAGGGAGCGGGCGACCAGGGGTTGATGTTCGGTTACGCCACGGACGAGACCCCGGAGTTCATGCCCATGCCGATCATGCTGGCCCACAAGCTCTGCCGGCGTCTCGCGGAGGTGCGCAAGAACGGCTCGCTCGACTTTCTGCGGCCGGACGGCAAATCCCAGGTTACGGTGGAATACGAGAACGGCACCCCCAAGCGGGTGGATGCGATCGTCATCGCCGCCCAGCACAAGCCGGATATCGAGTACGAGACCCTGCGCGACGGGATCATCAACTCGGTCGTCAAGAAGGTGATCCCGGCCCACATGATGGACGGCGACACGCGCTATTACATCAACGCCACCGGGCGTTTCGTCATCGGCGGCCCCATGGGCGACTGCGGCCTGACCGGCCGCAAGATCATCGTGGACACCTACGGCGGTCAGGGCAGCCACGGCGGCGGCTGTTTTTCGGGCAAGGACCCCTCCAAGGTGGACCGCAGCGCTTCTTACATGGCGCGGCACGTCGCCAAGAACATCGTGGCCGCGGGCCTCGCCAAGCGCTGCGAGGTTCAGATCGCCTATGCGATCGGCGTGGCCGAGCCGGTGTCGATCCTGGTGGACACTAAGGGGACCGGAACGCTCCCCAACAGCCGGATCCGCGATCTGATCCGCGCGTGTTTCGACCTCCGCCCGGCCGCCATCATCGAGTACCTCGACCTGCTGCGGCCGATCTACCGCAAGACGGCGGCCTACGGTCACTTCGGTCGCACCGAGCCGGAGTTCACCTGGGAGAACACCGAAATGGCCAAGACCCTGCGGGAGAAGGCGGGGGTGTAGAGTGGCGTGATCAGTAACGAGTAACCAATGAAGATAAGTAACGAGTAACGAGTTAAGGAAATGTGGTGAGTCGGAGTCAAACGATAAACAGTCGGAGTCGGAGTAGAAAAGGTCAGAGTGAATGGATTATGTCTTTTTACTCTGACGCTCACTTGGCACTCGGCACTTAAAATGGGGTCGGTATCGGAATCGGTATCGAATCGTAGTTGCACCGCCCTGACCAAACACCAAACACTGCCAAGGACTGGGTTCATCGACCCGGTCCTCTATATTCGAAGGGGTCCGGTGGGAGCGGCTTGCAGCCGCGATTTTTTTGTCCCGCCCGGCTCGTGAATAACAGTCGAGGAGGAATCGCACGGATGAAGTACGACGTCAAGGACATCAAACTTGCCAAGGACGGGGCGCTGAGGATCGAGTGGGCGGCCCAGAGCATGCCGGTCTTGAACCGGATCCGGCGGCGCTTTGCCGCCGAAAAGCCGCTGAAGGGCGTGCGGCTTGCCGCCTGCCTGCATGTGACCACCGAGACGGCGGCCCTGATGCAGACCCTGAAAGCCGGGGGGGCGCAGGTCGCGCTGTGCGCCTCCAACCCGCTCTCCACCCAGGACGCTGCGGCGGCCTCGCTCGTCAAGAACGACCGCATCGGGGTGTTCGCCATCAAGGGCGAGAACCACAAAACCTACTACCGCCACATCCACGCCGTGCTCGACACCCGGCCGCAGTACACCATGGACGACGGGGCGGACCTCGTCTCCACCCTGCACTCCGAGCGCCAGGAGTTGATCGAGGGAGTGCGCGGCGGCACCGAGGAGACCACGACCGGGATCATCCGCTTGCGCAGCATGGCGGCGGACGGGGTGTTGCGCTACCCCATCATCGCCGTGAACGACGCCCGCACCAAACACTTCTTCGACAACCGCTACGGTACGGGCCAGAGCACCATCGACGGGTTCATCCGGGCCACCAACCGGCTGATCGCCGGGACCCTCTTCGTGGTTTGCGGCTACGGCTGGTGCGGCCGCGGGATCGCGATGCGCGCGCGCGGCATGGGCGCCAACGTCGTCGTAACCGAGATCGACCCCCTGCCGGCGCTCGAGGCCGTGATGGACGGCTTCAGCGTCATGCCGATCGGGGAGGCCGCCACGATCGGTGATTTCTTCTGCACCGTGACGGGCAACATCAACGTGGTCCGCAAGGAGCATTTCCGGCGCATGAAGGACGGTGCCATCGTCGCCAACTCGGGCCACTTCAACGTGGAGCTGGACCTGGCGGGGCTGGCGGGCCTCGCGCGGTCGCGGCGCGTGATCCGGCCCTTCGTGGAGGAGTTCGTGCTGAAAAACGGCCGCCGGATCAACGTGCTCGGCGAGGGGCGGCTGATCAACCTGGCGGCCGCCGAAGGCCACCCCCCGAGCGTTATGGACATGAGCTTCGCCAATCAGGCGCTCAGCATCGAACACATGGTCCGGCTCAAGAAACCGCTCGCGAAGGAGGTCTATCCCGTACCGGAGGCGATCGACCGGCAAATCGCCCGCGAGAAACTTGCGGCCATGGGGATCGACATCGACACCCTTACGGCCGAGCAGAAAAAGTACCTCGCCTCCTGGGAGATGGGCACCTGAGGACCGGGCGGATCAGGCGGGCGGGGCGTGGGGAGAGGCAATGATCTCCCGGATCTTCTGCGAGAGCTGTTCGATGGTGAAGGGCTTCTGGATGAACCCCCGGCAGCCGCGGTTCAGGATCGCCGCGGCTTGGCCGTTGAGGCTGTAGCCGCTGGAGAGCAGCACGTTGACCGTCGGGTCGATGGCCTTGAGCTTTTCGAAGGTCTCGGCGCCGCTCATGCCCGGCATGATCATGTCCAGGATGACCAGGTCGATCTTTTCGCTCTGCTCCTGGTAAATCGACACTGCCTCCGTCCCGCTGGCGGCGAGGAAGACCTTGTGGCCGAGCCGGGTCAGCATCTGGTCCAATGGCCGCGACCATCTCCTCGTCCTCCACCAAGAGCAGCGTGGCGGGCCCCTCGCGGCTGTTCGAGGAAGGGGGGGCCGCCGCCCGGGCGGGCGCGGGCGCCGAGGCCGGCAGGAAGACCCGGAACGTGGTCCCGCGCCCCTTGCCGCTGCGCACCGTCAGAAACCCGTGGTGGTTCTGCACAATTCCGAAGACCGAGGAAAGCCCCAATCCGGTTGCGCTGCCGGTTTTCTTAGTGGTGAAGAACGGTTCGAAGATCCGGGCCTGCGTCTGGGCGTCCATGCCGATTCCGGGGTCGGCGACCGTGATGCACACGTAGCGGCCGGGGGTGTTGTCCTCCACGGCCACATTGGCGGTTTCAATAACGATCTCGCCCCCTCCGGGCATGGCCTCCCAGGCGTTGACGAGCAGGTTGAGCAGGACCTGTTCCATCTGACCCTGGTCGGCTTCGACGGTCCAGAGGGGGGCCTGCAGGTTTTTTCGGATCGTGACCTCCTTGCGCGAGCGCCCAAAGAGGGCGATCACCCGCTCCAGCAGATGGTTGCAATCGGTCGTGCGCACCTCGTACTTCCCGCCGCGGGCGAATCCCAGGACTTGTCGTGTCAGCTTGGAACCCCGCACGACCGCCTTTTCGATGTTTTTCAGGTGGGGCACGTCGCGGTGGCCAGGCTCCTTGTTGAGCATGATGAGCGAGACGTTGCCTTGGATGCCCATCAGCAGGTTGTTGAAATCGTGGGCGATGCCGCCGGCGAGGGTGCCGATCGCTTCCATTTTCTGCGCCTGCTGCGCCTGGGTCGAAATCTGCTCGCGCTCCTTCTCCATGAGGACCTGGTCGGTGACATCCTGGATGAAGCCGACCACCCCCGGGTGGCCGTCGATGTCGATCGCGGTCGTGATGACGTGGCCGAAAAAAGCGCTGCCGTCCGAGCGCTGGAGCGCCATGCGGTGGGCGGCGACCTCGGTGGCCGGGGCGGCGATCCGGGCCCGGCACTGGCCCATCAGGTTTTTAAGCGACTCGCTCGGTGCCGTGCCATCGGTCCGTCCCCGGGCGAGCTCCTCGGATGAGGTGCCGAACATGGCCATGAAGGCCGGGTTGGCCTTGAGGGCACGCCCTTCGGAGTCGGCGATCACGATGCCGAAGGGTGCGATCGCGAAAATGGCTCGAAAGAGGCTTTGGCCGAGGTGGCTCATGGGGTCGATTCAGCCCTTCTTCTTGACAAGGTAGGCGTCCTTCGGGCGGTCCTGGAGCAGGACCTGGTCGAAGCGTTTGACGGGCGCTCCGTCATACCAGCGGCGGCCCTCTTCCTGGCACCCCCGACAGGCCCCGGCCGGTATGTGAACGGCCAGGATGTGCGCTCCCCGGTCGGAGTTCGATTCGATTTTAAGGGCGCCGCCGCATTCCTCGCACAGCCGCACCACCTCCTCCTGGGACTCGTTGATTCCGTCCGTATCGTAGTAGATGCGGCGCGAGCGGCGGTGAGGACTCCGCTCGGCCAGCAGGCGCTCGCGGAGGCGCTGTCGATCGCGCCAGACCGTGAGTATCAGCTCCCCGACCTTTTTCACCGCATCCGTGACGGCGGGCTCCTGCCGCACACGCTCCGGGCTGTAATCCGGCTCGCGTACATGGCTGTAGTCCAGGCCGGCCATTGCGAGAACGATGCCCAGGTTCACATAGGGCAGCGCGCCCTCGATGGAGTAGCCGCCCTCCAGAACGGCGACATCGGCATTCAGCAAGGAGGTCAGCTCGGCATAGCCCTGGGCCGAAAAATTCATGTGAGTGATCGGGTCGGAGTAGTGATTGTCCTGGCCGGCCGAGTTGACCACCAGTTCGGGCTCGAAGTCCTCCAGAATCGGTTTGACGACCTGGCGGATGATGTGCAGGAACCCCTCCTCCCCGGTGCGAGGCGGCAAGGGGATGTTGAGGGTGCGCCCGAAGGCATTGGGCCCCCCGAGTTCGTTCGGGAACCCGGAGCCCGGGTAAAGCGTGCGTCCGTCCTGGTGCAACGAGATGAACAGAGTGTCCGGGTCGTGCCAGTAGATGTCCTGGGTGCCGTCGCCGTGGTGGCAGTCGGTGTCGACGACCGCCACGCGCCGGATCCCGTAGGCGCGGCGCAGGTGCTCGATCATGACCGCCTCGATGTTGATGTTGCAGAACCCGCGCGAGCCGTGCACCACCCGCATGGCATGGTGGCCGGGCGGGCGCACCAGGGCGAAGCCCTTGTCAACGACCCGGTCCATTACCGCCCGGCCGATGGTGCGGGCCCCGCCGGCGCTGATGAAGTGCGACTCGGTGGCCACACTCCAGACGTCCGGGACGCAGAAGTGAACGCGCTGGATGTCCGCCAACACCGCCAGGTCCGGTTTGAACTCGACGATCCCCTCGATGTCGAAGAGACCCTCCTCCAGGATCTGGTCCTGGGTGTAGAGCAGCCGCTCTTCACGCTCCGGATGGGTGGGGCTGATGGCCCAGTCGTACGCGGGAAAGAAAACCAGCCCGACCCGGTGTTTTGCTTTCAGCATTCAGGCTCTCCAGTAAAAACGCATAGGGCATAGGGCAAAGGGTCGGGGGCATAGGGCAAAGAGCAGAGAGCAGAGGGAAAAAGATATGCAGTCGGCTTTTTTTAGCTCTATGCCCCATGCCCTTTGCCTTCCCCCTCGCCCTCTGCGCTATGCGCTATGCGTTCCAGCGGCCGCGAGCGTGGCGAGCAAGGCGTCGTAGCCGTGAATCAGGCCGGGCTTGACCTGCACCCGGACCCGCATGTTCCGGCCGGCGGTGTTGAACCCCCGCACCATGTTGAACACCTGGCGTTCGACGACCTCCATCTCCAGAAAGTCGGGGTTGGCGCCTCGTTCCACGGCCTTTTTACGGAGGAGTTCGAGCGCCTGGGCCTCGGCCTGCTCCAGACGGTAGTCGTCGGGGATGGCCTGACGGAAATGCTCCCCGGGCGCACTGGCCTTGCCCTGTTGGGTGTCGGCGAAGAAAACCACCTCGCAGGTCGTGCGTGCCAGTGCGGCGCCGATGGCGTTGGCCACCTGCCAGCGCGGCACCACCCGCACGGGGACAGCCCCGTGGGTTTCCAAGTGCCGGGCGAAATAGGGTGCGGGCCCCCCTAAAACGAGCAGCGCGCGGGGCTGCACGGTGTAGCCCTCCATGAGCTCATGCACGGTGTAGACCGGTTTGCTGTTGATGTGCGCGACCAGCCCCAGGGCGGCCTCGATCATGGCTCGGCAGGCGGTTTCGATTACTTTTTCGGCCACGGCCGCGACACTCAGCCCCAGGGCGGCGGCGAGAGGCTGAAAACCGGCCGCGGCCTCGCCGCGGAGATCGGATGGGATCTCCCCCAGCACCGCCAGGGCATCGGTCGGCGTGGGCGTGCGGCCGCCGTAGACGATGGCGGGGCCGTTCCGGTCGGGGCCGACCGTCAAGCATCCTTTATCGACCCGCACCGTGCTGTCGCCGCCCACGCCGATGGAAAGCGTGTCCAGCGAGCGGATCAGCGTCCGGTGCACCCCGACGGTGATGCCCAGAGGGTCTAGCACGGGGGCGGCCCCGATCAGCACCGCGATGTCGGTGGTGGTGCCGCCGATGTCCATCACCAGGGCGTCCTCGCGGCCGGCGGCCATCGCCACGGCGCCCATCACGCTGGCGGCCGGGCCGGAGAGGATGGTCTGGGCGGGGAACTCCAGGGAGGACTCGAGCCGCATGTTCCCCCCGTCCGCCTTGAGCAGCCGGAGCGGCAGCACCATGCCCTTGGCGGCCAAGGCGCGGGTGACCGCCTCGAAGAACTCCTTGTGGAGCGGGTAGACTGCGGCATTCAGATAGGTGGTGGCGATGCGGCGGGCGAAGTTCAGGCTGCCGGAGATCCGGTGGCCAAAAAAGACTTTTTCAAAGTCCTCCTGAAGGAGGTTTCCGATCTGGGTCTCATGGCGCGGGTTGCGGATGGAAAATTTTCCGACGACACCGACGTGGCGGATGCCGGCTCTGCGAAACTCCTCCGCCACCGCCCGGATCTCCCGTGGGTCCACCGTTTCGATCTCCCGGCCGCGATGATCCATCGCCCCGCGCACCTCAACATAGTGTTGGTTGGTGCGAAACAGCACGGGGTCGATGCCCGGCCCGGCGCACACCACCATGCCGACCGGGGGGATCCGGCCCTGGATGATGGCGTTGGTGGTGAGGGTGGTGCTCAGGACGATGCGTTTGATGCCCGCGACGGGGACGTTTGCGGTGACGGCGTCGATGGCTTTGAGAACGGAACTGAAAAGGTCGGCGTCTGAGGTGGAGACTTTGATCTCGCGTTGAATCCCCTCCTGGTTCAGCAGGACGACATCCGTGTGGGTACCGCCGACATCCAGCCCGATGATCATGCCGTCTCCCCGCTCCTGTGGTGAGTCTGCTCAAAAAAACTTACTGGAAACGGGGCACCCTGTCAAATGCAGCCGCGGTGAAAGCGCATTGAAGGTCGGCGGCCCGGAGTGCGGGGGGCTTAAATAAAAAGGATACAACTTCATTGGAAGCGTTGCACGCCGCCTGCGGCAGCGCTTCGTCGGCGAGAAAGTTCAGATTTTGTGGGAGCGGCTTCCAGCCGCGATCCGATCGCGGCAAGATGCCGCTCCCACAGGGAAAAAGCCTAACTTACTTGAAAGCCGTGTACGAGTACGTGAACGGGTACGAGATGGTCAGCCATCCTCAACGATCCACTGCACCCGGAAGCCGCTGCCGGCGATCGCGGCGATGTGTCCGTGGAAGAAGAAGTGCACGACGGGCCAGAGCGCGTCACGGTAGTCCACCTCCAGCCGGGTCGCATCGACGATTTGCCGGATGCGGCAGCGCGACCAATCCTTGAACCCCTCGCCGCCGGCTTTCAGCACCGCCTCCTTGGCGGTCCAGTACCGGAAGAAGGTCACTTCCGAGTCGCCGTCGGTCAAAAGCGCCCACTCTCGTTCGGTGGCCGTCCGGCGACGGAGACCGGGGGAAGCGGGCCGGATGGCTTCGATGTCTAGTCCGACGGGAGCCGGGGCGAGGACCGCCCCGGCGAAAAGCGGCTTGTGGGACAGCGACCAGAAATGGCCAGAAAGGGGAATGGGGGCGCCGCGCTCGTCCTTGCGGAGTGGCCCCAGGGGAACCCCCAGCTGTTCGGCCGAGCGCGCCAGCGCCCGGCGGGCCAGCGCGCTCAACTCCCGGGTCCGCTGCGGGGGCGGGAGCCGGCGGACCGCCTCCGGCACCGCCAGCAGGACCGGGTGGATGACCGAGGTCATGCCGTGCGCCGCTCAGACGCCGGCATCGGGCGCTTTCAAAATCATGCGGCAGTCGGCTGCGGTGGCGCCCTCCCGCGCGGCGTGCACCAGCAGGGGGTTGATGTCGAGCTCGATGATCTCGGGGTGGTTGATGGCCATGTGCGACAGGCTGACCAGGCATTTTTCGATGCACTCGATGTCGCCCTTGGGTTTGCCCCGGAATCCCTGGAGCAGCTTGTAGCCTTTGATCTGCCGTACCATCCGCCGCGCCTCGTTGCGGCCGATGGGCGCCAGGCGGAAGGTCACGTCCTGGAAGACCTCGACGAAGATGCCGCCGATCCCGAACATCAACCGCGGCCCGTAGATGGGATAGCGGTTGAGACCCAGGATGACTTCGGTACCGGAGGGGGCCATCTTCTGGACCAGGACCCCGTCGATGACCGCATCCGGCTTGTAGCCCTGCGCCCGGGCGAGGATGCTCTCATAAGCCTGCCGGGCGGCA
>JBFYWX010000351.1:0-5895 GCA_041310825.1 Desulfobacteraceae bacterium
CGCTCATTGAGATGCGGCCACAGGTGCCGAAACTTCTGCTTCAATTCCGGGAGGGTTTTCATGCCTCCCAACTTAGCTTCTAATACTCTAAATGTAAAGTTTATTTATTGACGGGTACTAACGAGTAACGAGTAAAAAAAGAAGAATGCTTCTGCCTCGGACGAAGGTAAAAATATGTCGACCGGGGCGCCTCAGCGTTCCGCTTTGGGGGTTGAGCCCTTGGCCAGGATGTGGGTGGCGCTTCCCAGAAACATCTCGGCGGCCTCGGACTCGGTCTCGGAAAGGGTCGGATGCGGGTGGATGCTTCCGGCCACATCCTCGGCCAGCGCCCCCATCTCGACGGCCAGTACCCCTTCCGCAATCAGTCCTTCCGTGTCCCGGCCGGTAATGCCGACGCCGAGGAGCCGGCCGGTGTCGGGGTCTGCCAGAATCTTGGTCAAGCCCTCGGGTGACCCCATGGTCGTGGCGCGGCCGGAGTACTTCCACGGGAACTTATGGACCCGGACGGGGATGTCATCCCGCCGCGCCTGCTCTTCCGTCAACCCGCACCAGGCGATCTGCGGGTCGGTGTAGACCACGGCCGGGATCGCCCGCACATCGAACGCCGAGGGCTTGCCGGCAATGACCTCGGCGGCGATCTTGCCCTCGTGGCTGGCCTTGTGGGCGAGCATCATCCCGCCGACCACGTCGCCCACGGCGAAGATGTGCTCATCGGCCGTCCGCCGGTGCTCGTCGACCAGAACGAACCCGTTGGGGTCGAGCCGGACCCCGGTGTTCTCGAGCCCCAGCCCCCCGCTGGCGGGCTTGCGGCCGATGGCGACCAGTACGCGGTCGAACGCCTCGCTGGTTACCACCCCGTCTTTTTCCAGGCGCGCCGCAATGCGATCGTTTTTTTCGTCCAGGCCGCTCACCCGGGTCGTGAACCACATCTGCGTGAACAGCCGCGACAGGCGCCGCTGGAGCGGATCCACCAAGTCGCGATCCACCCCGGGCAGCAGCCGCTCGGCGGTCTCAACGAGGCTGACACGGCTCCCCAGCGACGCGTAGACGGTGCCGAGTTCGAGGCCCACATAGCCCCCACCGATGACGAGCAATGCGTCCGGCACCTCCGCGAGCGCCAGTGCCCCGGTGGAGCTCATGATCCGGCCGCCGGCCGTGAAGTCGGTCCCCGGAAACGGGATCGGCCGGGAGCCGGTGGCGAGGATGGCGTGACGGAAGCGGATGCGGCGGACCTCCGCATCGCGCAGGCGTACGGAGGTGGAGGATTCGAACTCGGCGAAGCCCTGGATGAGCTGGACGCCGCGGCTGCGGGTCAGGCTCATCAAACCGGTCGCCATCTTTTCGATCACCTCCGCCTTCCAGCGTCGCAGCCCGGGGAGGTCGATCCGGGGCGGCCCGAAGCTCACGCCCATGGCGGCGGCCCGCTCGGCGTCGAAGATGAGCTCGGAGAGGAAAAGGAAGGTCTTGGAGGGAATGCAACCCGTGTAAAGGCAGACCCCCCCCGGCCGGGGCGCGGGGTCCACCATGGTCACATCCATTCCGAGATCCGCCGCCCGGAAGGCGGCGGCATACCCCCCCGGCCCGCTGCCGATGACGAGCACCTCGGTCTCCTGCGCCAACTCCCCCATGACCATGTTCAGTGACTCCTCCGCTCCTATCGGGTGAACCGGATTTTCACCTTCATTCCAATTTGCCGGATGCCGGCCCTATCAAGCGATCAGCGCTTCTGAGGGAGTGGCTTCCGGACACGATGAAATCGCGACAACCAGCCTTTGCCGCTGGCTACGGCGGTCAAGAGACGCCGCTCCCACGGAAAGAGGGTAATCGGGTCACGACGGCTTCGCCCAAAGCCCAGCTTCAAGGCGCGCAAGTTCCGCGGAGCGAGGCGTACTTCAGGTACGCCGCAGCGACTGCGGAACGCAGCGCAACGCAGAAGATGGGCTTTCGGCCAAGCCGTCAGACGAGCGACATCAGCAGCTCATCCGGATCCTCCATGATCTGCTTGAAGCGCGTAAGGAATTGGACGGAATCCGCCCCGTCCAGCACCCGGTGGTCGATCGCGAGCACCACGGGCATGATCAGCCGGGGGAGAATCTCCGGGCCCCTCTCCCCCATCACCACCGCAGGCTGAAGGCGCCCCTGCCCCAATCCCAGGATGGCCACCTGGGGCGGGTTGATGATCGGCACGAAGCCCCAGCCGCCGAGGGCGCCGGCGTTGGTGATCGTGAACGTGCCGCCCTGCAGCTCCTCCAAGCCGATCTTGCGCGCGTCCGCTTTCTGCACCAGGCTGTAGAGCTCAACGGCCAGCTCCTTGATGCTCTTGTTGTCCACGTTGCGGATCACCGGCACCATCAGGCCTTCGGCCGTGTTCACCGCCACCCCGAGATGGTAGTACTTCTTGATGACGATCTCGCCGGCGGCCGCATCCAAGCTGGCGTTCACCTGGGGGAAGGCCTTGAGCACGCTCGCCGCCGCCTTGAGCGCGAAGACCGTAACGGTGAGCCGCCCCCCCAGATGCTTGATCTCTTTTTTGTGTTTCTGGCGAAAGGCCTCCAGCCGGGTCACGTCCACCAGCTCCTGGCTGTTCACGTGGGGGATCTGGGACCAGGCGAGGGACATCTGCCGGGCGGTGGCGCGGCGGATGGAGCGGAAAGGCACGCGCTCCACCGGCCCCCACTTGGCGAAATCGGGCAGCTCGGGCGTGGCGGCGGGTGGAGCGGCGGAAGCGCCTTCCGCGGCGGCGCGCGGCGGCGCGGGCCGCGGGGCGGCGGCAGGCTGCCCGCGCTCAGCGAAGGCGCGTACATCGTCGGCGGTCACCAGCCCCGCGGCCCCGCCGGGCGTGACCGCGCTCAACTCCACCCCCAGCTCACGCGCCAGCCGTCGGGTGGCCGGGGAGGCCGGAACCGGCCCCTTCTTATCAGCCGCTGCTGCGGGGGCTTCCGCCGGCGCCGCTTTCTTGGCAGGCGGGGCCGGCGCACGCGGCGCCGCGGCTTTCTCACCGGCGTCCGAGAAGGTCATCATCACCTGACCGACCTTGACCGTGTCGCCGGCCGCGACGCGGATTTCGAGGATCGTTCCCGCGTAGGGCGAGGGGATCTCGACCGCGGCCTTGTCGGTCTCCACCTCCAGAATGATGTCCCCCTCCTTCACCGCTTGTCCGGCGCTCACGCGCACCGCCAGCACCTCCCCTTCATGGATCCCCTCCCCCAGGTCCGGCAGCTTGAATTCCCGAGCCATTGCCCCTCCTTCCCGTTAGGCGGCCAGCAGGTTACGGGCCGCGTGCACGATGCGCGGCACGCCCGGCAGGTAGTGGTGTTCCCGGCTGAAGAGCGGGATGAGAACATCGTAGCCGGTGACCCGCGCGACCGGCACCTCCAGGTGGTAAAACGCCTTTTCCACCAGGCGCGCAACGATCTCCGCCCCGGGGCCGAAGCTGCGCGGTGCCTCGTGGACCACGGCCACCCGCCCGGTTTTGCGGGCCGAGGCGACCAGGAGCGTGTCGTCCAGCGGCGAGAGGGTCAAGAGGTCGATGACCTCCGCCTCGATCCCGTGTCTGTTGTGGAGCTCCTCCGCCGCCGCCAGGGTCGGACGCATCATGGCCCCGTAGGCGATCAGGGTAAGGTCCCGGCCCTCGCGGGCGATCACCGAGCGGCTGAGCGGCATCGTCTCCTCCTCCTCGGGGACCTCTTCCCGAAAGGCGCGGTAAACGGCCTTGGGCTCGTAGAAAACGACCGGGTCCGGGTAGCGGATCGCGCTCAGCAGGAGCGCCCGTGCGTTCCGAGGCCCGGAGGGGATGACCATTTTGAGACCGGGGATGTGGGACCAGAACGTCTCGCGGCTCTCGGAGTGGTGCTCGAGCGCCCGCACCCCGCCGCCGTAGGGCGCCCGCATGACGAGCGGCACGGTATATCTCCCCTGCGAGCGCCAGCGCAGCCGGGCGGCATGATTTTCGATCTGGTGCAGGGTGTAGTAGCTGAACCCGGAGAACTGTATTTCGCAGACCGGTTTCAGACCGTAAACGGCCATGCCGATCGACATGCCGACGATCCCGGACTCGGCGAGCGGGGTGTCCACCACCCGCTTTTCACCGAACTGCTGGATCAGGCCGTCGGTCACCCGGAAGACCCCCCCGTCGAGGCCGACGTCCTCGCCGAGGACGACGACGTCCTCATCGCGCGCCATCTCCTGGCGCAGGGCCAGGTTCAGCGCCTGAACCATGGTCATCTTAGGCATCGCCGCCCTCCTCTCCGATCTCGGCCTGCAGCCGGGTGAACTCCTCTTTTTGCTCGTTGAGGTAGGCCGGCATCTCCGCATAGGCGTGCTCGAACATCAGCAAAGGGTCCCCGAGACCCTTCATCTGCTCCTCGGCGCGGTCGACCGCCGTCTGGATCTCCGCCTGCACCGACTCCTCCTCGGCGGCCATCGCCTTTTCATCCAGCAGGCTCTTGGACGTCAGGTATTTCTGGAAGCGGAGGATCGGGTCCTTGCCGCGCCACTCCTCGACCTCGGCGTCGGTGCGGTAGCGCTTGGGGTCGTCGGCGGTGGTGTGAACCGCCATGCGGTAGGTGACACACTCGATCAGGGTCGCCCCCGCCCCGGAGCGGGCCCGCTGAACGGCCTCATCCGCCGCGGCGTAGACGGCGAGCAGATCGTTGCCGTCGACCTGGATGCCGGGGATCCCGTAGGCCAGGGCTTTCTGCGCCAGCGTGCGCGCGCGCGTCTGGTGGGCGCGCGGGATCGAGATGGCCCACTGGTTGTTCTGACAGACGAACACCGCCGGCACCTGGAAGACACCGGCAAAGTTCAGGGCCTCGTGAAAATCCCCCTGGGAGGTCGCCCCATCCCCGAAGAAGGTCAGGGCCACGTCGTCTTTGCCGCGATGCTTCATGGCCCAGGCAATCCCGACAGCGTGCGGGATCTGGGAGCCGACCGGGATGGAAATGGGCAGGTCGTTTCTGTCGGCGGGGATCTGCCCCCCCTCGCTGAACCCGTTGTTGTAGACGATAATGCTCTCCAGCGGCCGGCCGCGCCAGATGTCGGCCGCCATTTCGCGAAAGGCGGGAACGATCCAGTCCGTGGCCCGCAGCACGGCCACCGCTCCCAAATGGGCGGCCTCCTGGCCGGCGATCGGCGGGAAGGTCCCGATGCGCCCCTGGCGCTGGAGGCTCAGCAGGCGCTCGTCGAACCGGCGCGCCAGAAGCATCGTGCGGTGCAGCCGCAAAAGGATATCATCAGAGATGGCGGGCTCGAGCGCGCGATCCACCTCTCCCTTTTCGTTCAGAATGGAGAGATGGTCGATGGTCTCGGGTAGCTCCACTCTTGTTTTGGGCATGGCGTGTTCCTTTCAGATAAGGGCGCCTGGAACGCTGATGCGCGGCCGAGTGCTACCAAAATTATACCCGGTCCGGTCGAGTCAAGGGCCCGCCGTGCCGGCGGCGCCGGCCGCAGGACCTAAAACAACGGGTCAATGCGTCTTAATGGTCTGGCAACCGCCCCGGGCCGAAGACAAGATTTTGTATTTCTTCTCGGCCGGCCGGGACACCGGGAGGATGGTTCGGGGGTGGAGATGAGGGGCTCCCGCCCCGATTGGGATCCCGCGACCCTAAGCGGCGACGTCACTCGACGATTTCAAGCACGGCGCGCTTTTTTTGCTTTGCGGAGGCGGCGCCCAGGATCGTACGGATGGCCTTGGCCGTGCGCCCCTGCTTGCCGATGACCTTGCCCAGATCCACCTTGGCGACGCTGAGCTCGAGTACGCTTGACTGGGTGCCTTCGACCACGTTTACGCTCACCTGCTCCGGGTAGTCCACCAACGCCTTGGCAATCGATTCGATCAGCTCTTTCATGGCGCCCCCTTCTCAGCACGAGGTTCGAAGTCTGAATCACACCCGCATC
>JBFYWX010000361.1:0-3514 GCA_041310825.1 Desulfobacteraceae bacterium
AAAATTCAGAATGACGGTCTCTTCAAACGCTTGAAACTGAAAAAGAGCTACGAGAAGCCGAGCGAGTTCCGCCGGCGCAAGCAGCGCGAAGCGCACCGAAGAGAACGAATTGCCGCGGCCCGGGCCGCACGCCGGCGCTAATCTCCGCGTCTAACATTCCCAAACCCGGTGGCGGCCGCCCCCGGGTTTTTTTATGGCCGATGCCGCACGCGCTCACTCACGACGACTGCCTGAGGACGATGTTCGCCCTGAGGCGATTTGGGATCAAGCTGGGGCTCGCCACCATGCGGCGCATGCTCGCCGGTCTGGGGCACCCCGAGCGCCGCTGCCGCTCCATCCACATCGCCGGGACCAACGGCAAGGGCTCGGTCGCATCGACCCTGGCCGCCATCCTTCGGGGTGCCGGCTACCGCGTGGGCCTCTACACCTCCCCGCACCTGGTGCGCTTCAACGAGCGCATCACGATCGACGGCCGGGAGATATCCGACGCCGACATCGTGCGGCTCTACCGCCGGGTCGCGCGGGTCGCCGGAGGGGGCCGTGAGCCGACCTTCTTCGAGTTCACCACCGCAATGGCCCTGGACGAGTTCGCCCGCCGCCGGGTGCAGTGGGCCGTCATCGAAACCGGGATGGGCGGCCGCCTGGACGCCACCAACGTGATCCGGCCCGAGCTCAGCGTGATCACGAACATCTCCCGCGAACACCGCGAGTACCTCGGCGCCACCATCCCCGAGATCGCCTTCGAAAAAGCCGGCATCATCAAGCGTGCCCGGCCGGTGGTGACCGGGATCCGGCAGGCCTCCGCGCTGGCCGTGGTCCGCGAGCGGGCCGCCGCCCTCGCGGCCCCGCTCTACCGGCGGGGCCGCGAGTTTTCCACCCGCCGCGAGCCCGGCGGCACCTTCACCTACCGGGGCCTGGCACAGGTCTGGACGGGGCTTGCCACCGCGCTGGAGGGCGCCCACCAGATCGAAAACGCCGCTCTCGTGCTCGCGGCCTGCGAGCTTCTGATGGCGCGCGCACCCAAACTCACGCTCGCCCACATCCGCGCGGGCCTGCGCGACGTCCGCTGGCCGGGGCGGCTCGAGCGGGCCAGCGAGGCGCCCCTCGTCATCTTCGACGGGGCCCACAACCTGGACGCCGCCCGGCAGCTCGCAGGCTACCTCACCGCCCATTTTTCAGACCGCCCGATCACGCTCGTCGTGGGGATTCTGGACGACAAGCCGTATCGCGCCATGTTGAAGCTCCTCGCCCCCCTGGCCGTGCGCGTCATCGCGACCCAGGCGACCATCAACCGGGCGCTGCCGGCCGCACGCATCGCGGCGGCCGCGCGCCCGTTGGCACCCCAGGTGATTGAAATCCCCGACGTAGCGACGGCGCTGAGGCACGCGCTCGCGACCGCGACCCCCGACGGCCTCACGCTCGTGGCGGGCTCCCTCTACGTGGTCGGGGAGGCCAAGGCGGCTGTCGCCACGGGAGCGGCCCGCGGTAAGGCCTTGACTTGAACGCGCCGATCCACTAACACAGGGCTGCGTTGATGCGCGCCCGTAGCTCAGGGGATAGAGCGTCAGCCTCCGGAGCTGAAAGCCGCTGGTTCAAGTCCAGCCGGGCGCACCACACAAACCGAGGACTTAGATTGACGTCTAAGTCCTTTTTTCGTTCCGCGGCCGGCGGCTCTCTTGGCTGCGGGAGGAGACAGGGTTGTCCGTCCGAAAGCAGGAATTCCTCTCAGGAGCCCGGGACACGCTGCCGCTGTTGCTGGGGGCCTTTCCGTTCGGCATGATCTACGGGGCCCTGGCGGTCACATCGGGGCTCTCCCCGGCCGCGACGGTGGCCATGTCGGCCCTGGTCTTTGCGGGGTCCTCCCAGTTCATCGCCGTGGGGCTCGTCGCCGCGCAGACCCCGGTGGCGATCATCGTCCTGACGACCCTCATCGTCAACCTGCGGCACATGCTCTACAGCGCAACGCTCCTGCCCTACGTGAGACATCTGCCGCAGTGCTGGCGGGTGCCGCTGGCGTTCTGGCTGACCGATGAAACCTTCGCCGTCGCCGTGCGCCGCTACGCGCGGGAGGATTCCTCAGACCGCGCGCATTGGTATCAGCTCGGCTCCGCCATCGCCATGTACCTGAACTGGCAGCTCTGGACCCTTTTCGGCATGATCGTGGGGAACCGGATTCCCGACGCCGCGGGCTGGGGGCTGGACGTGGCCATGCCGGTGACCTTCATCGGGATGCTCATTCCGTTTGTGAAAACGGTCCCGATGGCGGCCTGCGTCCTGACAGCGGGGGCCGTCGCCCTCCTCGCCCTGGGCCTGCCCTACCAACTGGGGATCCTTGTCGCCGCTGTCGCCGGGATCACCGCCGGGCTTGCCGCCGAGCGCGCCCGCGTCAAGGCGAAGGAGGCGCGCACGGCATGACGCTGGCGGAAGGGCTGATGATTCTGGGAATGACGGGGGTGACCTTCGGAGTGCGCTACTTCCTCTTCGCCCTGGCGGAGCGCGTCCGCCTGGCGCCCTGGATCGAGGCCTCGCTCAAGTTCATCCCGCCCGCGGTGCTGAGCGCCATCATCCTTCCCGCGGTGCTCCTGCCGCGCGGGGAGTGGGATCTCTCGCTTGCCAACCCTTACCTGGCGGCGGCCGTCTTCACGACCGCGGCGGGGATTTTGACCCGGAACCTGCTGGCGACGATCACGATCGGCCTCTTCTCTTTTTTTGCCTACCGGCTGATCGCCCTCACGTTTTGATCCCGTCGCAGGCGATTCGAAGCGCGCGCGGGTGGATTTCAAGCTCAACGGGGGTGGTTCCGATCAGCTCCCCCTCGGCCTCCACCCAGGCCGCGGGCGCAGCCGACAGTGCGGCTCGGCGCGCCAACCGGCTGCGCACCTTGGGATGGTCGAGATGCCGCCCGCTGTAAATCTTGGGGAACAGGCGCAGGAGTTCAAACCGGCCCAGCCGTTCACCCCACACCAGCTGAAATCGGCCGCCTTCAACCCGTCCGTCCGGGGTGATCCGCATGCCGCCCCCGAAGCTCTTCCCGATCCCGGCGGCAAAGAGAAGCGCCTCGGTCGCGACCGCCTCGCCGTCGACCGTCCCGGTGACGGCCGAGCTCCCGGCCCGCACCATCGCCCGCAGGGTGGCGAACAGGTAAGGCAGCCGCCCTCTCCATTTCAGACGCTGGGAATTAAGCCGCTGAATGACGGCAGCGTCGAAACCAAACCCCAGGACGTTCAGAAAAACCCGGGAATACGGTCGGCCTTCCATTCCGGTCAGTCGGCAGGCACCGACGTCCACGGACGCGCAGGGTCCGGACAGCGCCGTTGCCAGCTTCTCCCGCAGTGTCGCCCCCAGGCGGAAATTGCGCCCGTAATCGCACCCTGTTCCGACGGGCACGATCCCCACACTCGGAAGCACCCCAGCCGCTTCCCACCACAACCCGTTGATCACCTCAAAGAGCGTCCCGTCGCCGCCGACCACGACCACCCGCTCGACGCCTTCCCGCCGGGCCTTTGCCGCCAGG
>JBFYWX010000016.1:0-3696 GCA_041310825.1 Desulfobacteraceae bacterium
CGTTCATGGCGACCCCGGTGATGACCCCGCGCTGCATCAGGTCGATCACGACCGGGCTGAGGCCGACTTTGAGCACGTGGGCGCCCATGGCGAAGATGACCGGCTTTTGGCGTTGGGCGGCGCCGGCCATGGCGGTAATGACGGTTTTGAGGTCCGCGGCGGCCAGGATCCCGGGCAGCCGCTCCAGGAAGGAAGAAAACGAGCCGCCCGCGGTCCAGGGTGCGGCAAAATCGGCGCTATGCACCAGGCGGACGCGGCCTTCCCTGGAGGTGGTCTTCACTCCGGTAAGGTTGAGCGGTTCGACATCAGGCTTCATGGGTGAACCCCTGCGGGAAGAGGATGCGGTCGACCAGCTCGCAGAGGATGTGGCCGATGGTGATGTGGGTCTCCTGGATGCGCGCGGTGACATCCGAGTCCACGGTGAAGACCAGGTCTGCGCCGGCGGCGAGCGTGCCGCCCCGGCCGGTCATCCCGACGGTCGCAAGTCCCAGGCCGCGGGCGGCCGCGATGGCCGCGACGACGTTGGGGGAGTTGCCGCTGGTGCTGATGCCCCAGGCGACATCCCCCGGCCGGCCGAGAGCGGCCACCTGCTTGGCGAAGACCTCTTCGAAACTGTAGTCGTTGCCGATGCTGGTGAGGATGGAGCTGTCCGTGGTCAGCGCCAAGGCGGCAAGCGGCGGCCGCTCGATCCGGAACCGGTTCACGAACTCCGCGGCGATGTGCTGGGAATCCGCAGCACTGCCGCCGTTTCCGAAGATGAGGATCTTGTGGCCCGCGGAGACGCAGGCTGCCAGGGTCTCGGCGCCCTTCCGGATGCGCTCCATGTTGTGCAAAATAGCCTCCCGCTTGACCCGGAGGCTCTCTTCCAGGATGCCGGAGATGATCTGAGTGAAGTCGGCCATGGGCATTTCTTCCGTTTCAGTTCAGACATTATGGCTGACAGTTAAAAACGAGTGACCTGCCCCTTGCGACGTGGGTTATATAGGTATTGGCAAGCCCACACAGAGCCACAACCAAGGAGGCAGGTCATGAAAAAGCGTATCACATTCGTCGGTTTGGATACACACAAAAACTCCATCGAAGCGGCATTGGCCGATGACGGCCGGAACACTGAAGTTCGGTTATACGGCACCATTGGAGGCGATCTTGCCTCATTGGACAAAATGATCCGCAAGCTGCAAACAACCGGAGCCGAGCTGCGCTTCGTATACGAAGCGGGTCCCTGCGGCTATGAGATCTATCGGCATCTGCGAGCCCACGGGTTTCACTGTGATGTCGTCGCACCCTCCATGGTCCCCAAGCGCAGTGGGGATCGCATCAAGACCGATCGGCGCGATGCCCGCAATCTGGCTCGTTTGTACCGCGCCGGGGAACTGACGGCGATTTATGTGCCGCGGGAAGATGACGAAGCCATGCGGGATCTTGTCCGCGGCCGACAGGATGCCATCCACGCCCAGCGCAAAGCCCGCCAGCAACTGGGCGGCTTTCTGTTGCGCCACGGCTTTCGGTATTCGGGCAAGTGTGCCTGGACCTTGGCGCACCGTCGTTGGATGGCGGAGATCAAAATGCCGCACCCGTCCCAGCAGATCATACTGGAAGACTATATCCACAGCGTGGAGGAATGCACCCAGCGTGTACACCGGCTCACCGAGCAGATCCTGCAGCTGATGCCCGACTGGCGTATGCACCCACTCGTGACAGCCCTGCAAGCCCTGCGCGGGGTGGCTCCCGTGGTGGCGGCCACGGCTGTAGCGGAAATTGGCTCCATGGATCGCTTCGAGTCGCCCCGACAGCTGATGTCCTACCTGGGTCTGGTGCCGTCGGAGAACTCCAGCGGCCAGAGCATTCGACGCGGTGCCATCACCAAGACCGGCAACGGCCACGCCCGACGCGCATTGATCGAAGCCGCGCAGGCCTATAGTTATCCGGCGCGCATCAGCCGCGTGATCCTCAAGCGTCAAGAAGCCGTGCCGGAGCCGATTCGGCAAATCGCCTGGAAAGCGCAACTGCGGCTCTGCGCACGGTTCCGAAAATTGACCGCCCGGGGCAAGAGTCGCAACCGCGTGGTGGTGGCTATTGCCCGTGAGCTGTCCGGGTTCATGTGGGCCATCGCCAAACAAGTCCCGCTGCCGCAGGCTTAAAAAGATCACTCTCAAAGAACAAAATCGCTAAAGGAGCAAAAAGGACAAATCAACAAAACTCTTTCAAAGCATATGCAGGGACGGGACCACGTTCAGGAGAACCCTCGAGACACCTATGGAACAGGCCCTCGTGCCCAACTTCCGCTCTCAGAGCGAGGCGGCTCCGCGACGAAGACAAGTCATGCGTCTCGACACGCGAATATCAGATTGATCAAACGTCGCTAAACTGGTCCTGTCTCTGTCTATGCTTTGAATTCATATTCGGAAAAAACCCTAAAAAAATGGGACAGGAAATTCTGTTCATCCGACTAAAGCGTACTTTGTGAGATGAATTCCCATGATTTTCAGTTTGAAGAATTCCTTGTCTCGGAAGCCGTAAGCTTGTCGTTTCATGGTTTTGATTTTGTTGTTCGTGCCCTCCAGCGGGCCGGTTGAGATCGGGTAATCGTAGTAGGCCAGAATGCCGTCGCGATGGGTTTGCAGGGTATCGGCAAACTTCTCCAGCATGCAGATACCCGAAACCCTGGCCCGGGCCATCCAGTCCGCCAGCAACCGGGCGGAGCGTTTTCTGGTTTTCTGGGACCACAGCTGGCGCAGATCTTCTTTCATGTAATAAGCCGTGGCCAGCGGCTGATTGATCTGCAGGGCTTTTTGTAACCGCTGGGGCTCGTCACGCTCTTCAACCAAGTTTTCGGGGTTCTTCAACAGCAGCCAACGGGTGCCCTTAATGAGCTTCTTCTCCATCTCGCTTTGGACCTGGTTGAACAGCTGACGGCGGAACTCTTGAAGCTTGTCATTGAACAGCTTGATCACATGGAAGTGATCGAAAACGATCGTGGCCGCTGGCAGGTGTTCTGTGACGGCACTGATGTAGGCCTTGGACATGTCCATGGCCACTGCCTCGATGCGTGCCCGGGACCGCCTCAGCCGCCGCCAGAACGGCTGTAGCGCTTCGGCCCCGTTGCCATCGCCGACAAAGACCACACACCCGGTGTCCAGATCCAAAACGACTGTCAGATACTTCTGGCCCTTGGCGATGGAGATCTCGTCGATAGCGATCTGTCGCAGGTTCTTCAGCTTGGGCCGGGAGAAGCACTGGTGCAGAAAGCGTTTTTGAATGTCCTTGATCAGGTCCCAGCCGACATTCAGATGTCGGGCCACGTCTAGAATGGTCATATGCCGAGACAGCTCCAGCGCATAGCGTTCAAAGCCCCGGGTGTAGGTGCGCCGCTGATCGGCAAAACTCACCTTGACTTGACGGATCGTCGAGCACTCACGGCATTCGATGCGCGGGATGCCCATTTGGATGAATACCGGCTTGGAGCCGATGGAGACTTCCCGCCACATCCGATAGATGCTGCCGTGGTGCAGAATGTCCCGGCCGTGACATACCGGGCATGTCAAAGAGCGCGCATTGGGTTGTACGGTGAAGATAAGCTTGCCGCCACCGTAATGACTGCGAACGTGACGATAGCCTTTGAGACCCCATCCATGGTAAAGCAGACTCGTGGACATACGCTTGCTCTCCTTTCTGAATCATGGTTGGCGCTGTGAT
>JBFYWX010000429.1:0-11240 GCA_041310825.1 Desulfobacteraceae bacterium
TGGCCGACCAGCTGATGTGGTTCAAGTACGTGCTGAAAAACGTCGCCACCCGCAACAACCACACGGTAACCTTCATGCCCAAGCCGCTCTTCGGCGACAACGGCTCGGGCATGCACACCCATATCAGCATTTGGAAGGGCGGCAAGCCGCTTTTCGCCGGCGACAAATATGCCGGTGTCTCCCCCATGGCGCTGCATGCCATCGGCGGCATCCTCAAGCACTGCCGGGCGATCTGCGCGATCACCAACCCGACCACCAACTCCTACAAGCGCCTGGTGCCCGGCTACGAAGCGCCGGTGAACCTGGCCTACTCGAGCCGCAACCGCAGCGCGGCCATCCGCATCCCGATGTACTCAACCTCGCCCAAGGCCAAACGCATCGAGTTCCGCACCCCGGACCCCTCCTGCAACGGCTACCTCGCCTTCTCGGCGATCCTGATGGCCGTCATCGACGGGATCCAGAACAAGATCGACCCGGGCGACCCGCTCGACAAGAATATCTACGACCTCCCACCCGAGGAGCTCGCCAAGGTGCCTTCTGCCCCCGGCTCCCTGGAGGAGGCCTTGAACTGCCTGAAGGAAGACCACGCCTTCCTGCTCAAGGGGGATGTCTTCACCCGGGATGTCCTCGACATGTGGATCGAGTACAAAACCGCCAACGAGATCGACCCCGTGCGCCTGCGCCCGCACCCGCACGAGTTTTTCCTGTACTACGACATCTGATCCGAGCTTCCACCCGGGGGGATGGGGCCTCTGCGCGCCCCTGCCCCCCCCCGGCGGGCGTGCGCCCTACCCCCTCCCTCCGGGGCGCATGCCCGTCTTTTTGCAAACCCCGTCCCCCGCGACCGTCCGATTTTCACCGGTTCAGCATGCAGGGCTTCAGTCAGATGCCCGCAGGATGGATGGCGGCAACGAACGTTGACAACCATACAAACGGATCCTTTTTTCCTCAGGCCTAATACTTACTTTACATAGTAGCGTGCAGTGCATTTTCTCGACGCATATCCAACAATCTGATTTTAATATAAAAAAATTTTTAATGCGGGCGGCATTCTTTTTGCTTTAGAGACAGTCGCAGAATGCGTTAAAGCACGACAACCCTCCTCACTCAGAAATGGGGAGTTGCCCACAGGTTTCAGAAGGAACCAGCTGGGCTGCCAGTTATCAGGCAGCGCAGCTGTTTTTATTGGGGCAGGGGTCTCCACGATCCGATTTTCGTGGGCAGGTGGGAAGGAAAGATGGGATGGGAAAACACAAGAACTAGTTTCACCGGATCAGGGCCAACATTAAACAGAAATCACACCAGAAAAAGGAGGGGTCGAAAAATGAAGAAACTGTTGCTGTTGCTAGTCGCGGTGATGTTGGTTGCCGGCTGCACCTCGGAGTTCTACAAACACGATTCGCTCTTCAAAACCAATCAGCATGCGTCCTTCAGCTGGTGGGGATACAAAAACACCACCTCCGAAGCGGCCAAAATGTCGTCCGAGCAAGGCTGGTGGGGCAAAGAGATCCCTTACATGCCTGCGCAGTAATTACGCCCTCGCGTTTGGGATCGGCAATTGGCAGGATGAGATCATCCTGCCAATTGCCCGAACTCCGGTGACGATGGGAACCCCAACGTTCGAAAAAAACCCGCCCGCTTTTAACCGCGTTTGTTGTTCTGCAGATCCCCTTGCCCCCAACGCGAAATGCCCCTTCAGGAGTACAAGACCGATTAGCCGCACCGGATCAACCGAAGTAGGGCTGAAAACATCCCGGGCAGCAGGGCGACCGTTTATTTCAGCCCGCCTGCCGCACTGACGGAAGTCGCCGTCACGCGGCCGGCCCCCCTCCCACGGCGTCGACAGTCCGCTCACTCCTCTTCATTCGGGGATAGGACCAAGGTCCTATTTATCGATCTGCATCAAATTTGATAAAGAAACTGGAGCCGGGACCGTAAGGCGGTGCCCAGAAGAGGCTTTCAAATTCCGGGCCGAACGAGGAATCGATCGAAAGCGATGCCGAGATCGACCTGGCCGAACTGGAGACCATCATCTTCCAACCGCCCAGCCCCGAAGTCGTTTGCAGGCCGGATGGGGCCTGGAAAAAGGTCAGGCAGCCGCCAGCTGTTTTTTCTCTTTGCAGAAAGGGCGCGAAAATCGTATTAAAATGACTCCCTGTCGCTCGTATGTCCCATGGCCCCGGAGGCAAAGGATTCAAAAAACATACCATCCAACAGCGGAAGGTGGTCGGTTTTGACTTTTATTGATGGTTTCCGTTGTGACAAACTACTGTTAACCGAGAGGAGCAGCGCGATGTTCAAACGATTTGGTATCTGCGTCGTAGCGGTATGTTTGTTGTTGGCGGGGGCGAACGCCGCCATGGCCCTGGACCCAATCCCCCGGAAGTCGGGCTTCAGCGGTTTCATTCACCCGGGGGTCGGCTACCTGAGCATCGAGAGCAACACCGTTGCGAAGATCCTGAGCTTCGATCTGTCGGACCAGCGGATCGGCGATCTCCGGGACGAACCCGATACGGAGTCGACCGCCATCTTCACGTTGCCCTACAGGCTGGCCTACACTTTCGCCGGTTCGCGCACCGAGTTGTTTTTGGGCACAGAGATGGGGGACCTGCTCGCCTTCGACACCGCCCAGCAGCTGGGATTGAAGCAGGAGGTGGGCTCTCTGGGGGTGTTCCAGGCCGGGTTTCTCTTCAGTGACAGGGTCAAGGTGTGGCGGGACCCCTATGTGACCAGCCGCAACCGTGACGCCACCGGCCGGCAAAATGTGGGGGGGCAGCTGGTCTGGGACAAGGTCTTCGGCTCCAACCTGGAATTGGAGTACTCCCTGCGCAAGGTGGACATCACCAACGAGAGCAGCGGTAATTTTCTCGGGCTGAGCAATTCCGACCGGGGCCGCCTCGACCGCAACGGCACGGTGCATAGGGCATCGGCCGGCTACGGACTCAAGTTCGGCAACCGACACACCCTCACCCCGCAGATTGCATTTTTCTATGACGATCTGGACGGCGAGGCCATGGCGAACAACGGGGTCGACCTGCAGCTGACCTACCTCTACGGCGGGGACCCCGTCAGCCTGGTGCTGAACGGATTTGTCGGCCAGGCGGACTACGACAAGCGCAACCCGATCTACGGCAAGACCCGCGACGACGACCGCTACGGAGCCTCGGCCACGCTCTACTACAAGAACCCCTGGGGCTGGAGCATGCTGGGCAGCGAGCCGATGCAATTTTTTGCAACCGGCGCCTATTACGCCGTCGATTCCAACATCGATTTCTACAACCAGGAGGCCATCCTGGGTATGGGAGGCGTCGTCTTCCGCTGGAAGTAACGCTGGTTGAAAGGCGGACGGCCTGGCCGCCGTCCGCTTTCCTTCCCGCATGGAGGGGCCGCACCTTGCCGTAAGCAAACGCCGGCATGGTCGCGGCCCGCTGCCGCTTCCACCAAAAGCGCCTCACTATCCCTCTCCACCCGCGATCGGGGGGCACCTTCTTTTTTTTGACGATTACCAATGGGTTCCATGTCCTGATGCTCCCGACCGGAGCAACAAGGGGGTCTTGTGAAAGTTAAATTGATCATCGTTATGTCGCTCCTGATAGCGGGGATCGGTTCGACCGGGTGCCAGGAGGAAAAAAAGGCAGTTGCCCCTCCGCCGCCGCCGGTGGTGGAGGTGGCGGAGGTCATCCAGAAGGACGTCCCCGTTTACCAGGAGTGGGTCGCCTCCATGGATGGCATTGTGAACGCCACGATCTTGGCCCAGGTGCAGGGATACCTGGTCAAGCAGAACTACAAGGAGGGCGATTTCGTTAAAAAGGGGGCCCTGCTCTTCGAGATCGACCCGCGCTCCTTCCAGGCGACCCTGGACGAAGCCAGGGCCGCCCTGGCCAAGCAGCAGGCGATCCTGCAGACGTCCCAGGCCAACTTGAAGCGCATCCTGCCGCTGGCGGCGGCCAACGCGGTCAGCCAGCGGGACAAGGACAACGCCGTCGGACAGGTCCAGGCTGCTGAAGCCCAGGTGCTCGCTTCTCAGGCCCAGGTGCGCAAGGCCGAGCTCGACCTGAGCTTCACGAAAATCATCTCCCCCATCGAAGGCATCGCCGGGGCGGCCACCGCCCAGATCGGTGATCTCGTGGGCACGCCCCAGGCGCGGGTGCTGACCACGGTTTCCACGGTCAACCCCATCAAAGTCTACGTCCCCATCAGCGAGCGCGAGTATCTCCTGGCCGTCGAGAACTCCAGGCAGGAAAAAAAGGCGGATGCCCACAAGACGACCTTCGAACTGATCCTGGCCGACGGCAGCACCTGGCCGCAGAAGGGCGAGTTTTCCTATGCCGACCGCCAAGTGGACCAACAGACCGGGACCATCAAGGTGGCCATCCTCTTTCCTAACACCGAGAACACCCTGCGGCCGGGCCAGTACGCCCGGGTCCGGGCGCTTATGAAAATAGAAAAGGGCGCGCTGCTGGTGCCGCAGCGGGCGGTCGGGGAGCTGCAGGGCAGCTACCAGGTGGCGGTGGTCGAGGCCGACAACACGGTCCGCATCCGCGGGGTCACGGTCGGCGAGCGCATCCAGAACCTCTGGGTCATCCGGGAGGGGCTAAAAGCCGGGGAGCGCGTAGTGGCCGAGGGCACGCAGAAAGTCGGCAACGGGGTTCAGGTAACTCCCAAACCGTTCACCCCATAGAAACGCGCTCCGCGCGTTTCTATCCGAAAGGTTGTCCATGGCTAAGTTTTTCGTCAACCGGCCGATCGTCGCGATCGTGATCTCGATCATCTTCGTCATCTTGGGTGTCGTGGCCATGCTGGGCCTGCCGATCGCCCAATACCCGGATATCGTGCCGCCGGAAATCGTCGTCAACACCACCTACGTCGGCGCCGACGCGCAGACCGTCGAGCAGGCGGTGGCCACCCCCATCGAGCAAGAGATGAGCGGGGTGGACAACATGAACTACATGTACTCGCTCAATGCCAACAACGGCGAGCTGAAGCTGTACGTTAATTTCGACGTCAAGACCGACCCCAACATCGACCAGGTGCTGACCCAGATGCGCAAGGCCCAGGCCGATTCCAAGTTGCCCGCCGAGGTGCGCGACTTCGGGGTCACGGTCAAGAAATCCACCTCCTCGCCGCTCATGCTGGTGGCGCTTTCCTCCCCCAACGGCACCTACGACGCCACCTTCCTCGCCAACTACGCCTATATCAACCTGAACGACCAACTGACGCGGGTGCCGGGAATCGCCAGCGTCACGGTCTTCGGCGCAGGGCAGTACGCCATGCGCCTGTGGGTGAAGCCCGACCAGTTGGCCAAGCTGAATCTCACGGTGCCCGAGATCGTGGATGCGATTAAAACGCAGAACACGGTCAACCCGGCGGGGCAGGTGGGGGCGGAGCCGGCGCCCGAGGGGATCGAGTACACCTACGCCATCCGCGCCCAGGGGCGGCTGGAAACCCCCGAGGAGTTCGAGCAGATCGTGGTGCGGGCCAACCCGGACGGCTCGCTCGTGCGGCTCAAGGAGGTCGGCCGGATCGAACTGGGATCCCAGAACTACAGCATGGTCGGCCGGTTGAACGGGAAGCCCTCCGCCGTGCTCGCGCTGTATCAGCTGCCCGGTTCGAACGCCATCGCGGCGGTGGATGGGGTCACGCAACTGATGGAGGAGGTGAAGCGAACTTTTCCGCCCGATCTGGAATACAGCATCCCGCTCGATACGACCCAGTCGGTGCGCGAGGGCATCAAGGAGATCCTGCACACGCTCTTCGAGGCCCTGGTCCTCGTGATCATCGTGGTCTTCATCTTCCTGCAGGGCTGGCGCGCGACTCTGATCCCGGGGCTGGCGGTGCCGGTCTCGCTGATCGGCACCTTTGCCATGTTCCCGCTGCTCGGTTTTTCCATCAACACCATCGCCCTCATGGGCCTGGTGCTGGCCATCGGGCTCGTGGTGGATGACGCCATCGTGGTGGTCGAGGCGGTGGAACACCACATCGAACACGGGCTCTCGCCCAAGGAGGCTACGCTCAAAGCCATGGAGGAGGTCTCGGGACCGGTGGTGGCCATCGCCCTGGTTCTGTCGGCGGTCTTCCTGCCGACCATCTTCATCCCCGGAATCACCGGCAAGCTGTACCAGCAGTTTGCGGTCACCATCGCCATTTCGGTCATTATCTCGGCCTTCAACGCCCTGACCTTGAGCCCGGCGCTCTCCTCGTTGATCCTGAGGCCCAAGAAAAAGGCCCGCGGGCCCCTGGGGGCCTTCTACCGGGGGTTCAACAGCCTCTTCGGCCGGGCCACCAACGGCTACGTGAAGCTCTGCGGCTGGTTCATCCGCAAGTTCGTCATCAGCCTGCTCCTGCTCGTCATCATGACCGCCGGCATCGGGGTGATCGGCAAACGAGTGCCCACCGGGTTTCTGCCCGAGGAAGACCAGGGGTATCTGTATGCCGGAGTCCAGCTGCCGGAGGCCGCCTCCCTGCAGCGCACCGACGCCGCCACGCGGGAGCTCGAAAAGATCATCCTGGAGACCCCCGGGGTTCAGTTTTGCACGACGGTGGTCGGCTACAGCATGCTCTCCGGGGTGACCAACACCTACAGCGGATTCTTCTTCATCACCCTCAAGCCCTGGCACGAGCGCAAAAGCGCCGAGGAAAAATATGCGGCCATCATGACGAGCCTCAACCAACGGATGAGCCGTATCACCCAGGGAATCGCTTTCGCCTTCTCGCCGCCGGCCATCCCGGGCATCGGCACCGCGGGCGGGGTCACCTTCATCCTGCAGGACCGCTCCGGCAAGGACATCGCCTTTCTGTGGGAGAACACCCAACGATTCATGGAAGCGGCCCGCCAGCAGCCGGAGATCGCCCGAATCACCACCACCTTCCTGCCCACGGTGCCGCAGATCTTCGTCGACGTCGACCGCGACAAGGTGCTCAAGCAGGGGGTCGATCTCAGCCAGGTCTACCGCACCCTGCAAGCCTTCATGGGCGGCTACTTCGTCAACTACTTCAACCGCTTCGGCCGCCAGTGGCAGGTGTACGTGCAGGCCGAGGGCGAGTACCGCACCCGCGCCGAGCAGCTGGGGCAGTTCTATGTACGCAACGCCGCCGGGGACACGGTGCCGCTCTCCGCCCTCACCTCGATCGAACAGCGCTCCGGGCCCGAGTTCACCATGCGCTACAACCTCTACCGCTCCGCCCAGCTGAACGTCGTCGCCGCGCCCGGATTCAGCTCCGCTCAGGCCATGCGAACGCTGGAGGGGGTCTTCGCGCAGAGCATGCCGCGGGAGATGGGCTACGGCTACCTCGGCATGAGCTTCCAGGAGAAGAAGGCGATGGAGGGTGTGCCGGTGTCGGTGATCTTCGGGCTCTCCATGCTCTTCGTCTTCCTGATCCTGGCGGCCCAGTACGAAAGCTGGTCGCTGCCCTTCAGCGTGCTGTTGGGCACCCCCATTGCCGTGCTCGGTGCCTTTGCCGGAATTTTTATGCGCCAGATGGAATTCAATCTCTACGCCCAGATCGGGCTGATCATGCTGATCGGGCTCGCGGCCAAGAACGCGATCCTCATCGTCGAGTTCGCCAAGGTGGAGTTCGAAAAGGGCAAAACCCTATCAGATGCGGCCCTCGAAGGGGCGCGGCTGCGCCTGAGACCGATCCTGATGACGAGCTTCGCCTTCATCCTGGGCTGCGTGCCGCTCGCCATCGCCTCGGGCTCGGGGGCCATATCGCGTCAAGTGATGGGCACCGGGGTCATCGGCGGAATGCTCGCAGCGAGCTTCATCGCCATTTTCCTGATACCGATGACCTTCTACGTCGTCGAGAAGCTCGGCCACCGGGGTGGGACGGCCGAATCGCACGACCCGACCGCCGGGCCGCACGCAAGGCCGGAGAAGGGAGGGGAGCATGCCTAAGCGCATCCTGGCTGGAATTCTCATGGCGCTGCTGACCGGCTGCGTGACGGTGGGCCCGGACTACCAGCGGCCGGCCGTCGATGCGCCCGCCGTCTGGCGATTCGAAGAAAAGGAGGTACGGGAGCTCGCCAACACGGCCTGGTGGGAGCAGTTCAACGACCCGGTTTTAAACGGCCTGGTGCGCGCGGCCTTGGCCGAAAGCAAGGACCTCCTGATCGCAACCGCGCGCATTGAGGAGTTTTTCGGCCGCTATTTTTCGACCCGCGGCGATCAATTCCCGGCGGCCGGCGGCAGCGCCGACGTCTTTCGTGAGCGTCTGACCGAAAAGGGCCTGACGCCGATCGTCGGCAGCGACAACCCCTATCACCAGTATGGGGCGTTTCTCAATGCGGCCTGGGAGATCGACTTCTGGGGCAAGTTCCGGCGGGCGACCGAGGCCGCCCGCGCCGAGCTGCTCGGCACCGAGGAGGCCCGGCGGACCGTTGTCCTGACCCTCGTCAGCGCGGTGGCCGCCGCCTATGTGGAGATCCGGGCCCTGGACAAGCAGCTGGACATCACCCGGCGTACCGCTGAGAGCCGCCGGGAGACGTTAGACCTCTTCCGGATGCGTTTTCAGAACGGGATCATCTCGGAGGTGGATCTGAGCCAGGCGGAGTCCGAATACGAGGACGCGCTGGCCCGCATTCCGGACCTCGAGCTCGCCATCGGCCAGACCGAGAACGCGCTGAGTGTTCTGCTCGGCCGCAACCCCGGGGTTATCCCCCGCGGGCTGGGGATTGACGGGCTCATCCTGCCGGCAGTGCCGGCCGGGCTGCCCTCCGATCTGCTGGAGCGCCGGCCCGACATCCGCGGGGCTGAACAGCGGCTGATCGCCGCCAATGCCCGCATCGGTGTGGCCAAGTCGCTCTACTTCCCGAGCATCTCGCTGACGGGCGCCTTCGGCAGCGTGAGCACCGAGCTCTCCAACCTGTTCACGGCCGCCTCCCGGACCTGGAATTACGGGGTGCCAGTGAGCGTGCCGCTGTTCACCGCCGGGCGCATCGGCGGCGAAGTCAAGGCCGCCCAAGCCGCCCGGCAGCAGGCCGTCTGGAGCTATCAGCAGGCCATCCAGAACGCCTTCCGCGAAGTGGACGATGCGCTCCTCGATCGCCGCAAGAGCGGCCAGCGGCAGGCAGCGCTCAGCCGGCAGCTGAACGCCCTGCACAACTATGCCCGGCTGGCGCGCCTGCGCTACGACGAGGGCTATACGAGCTTCCTCGAGGTGCTGGACGCCGAGCGCTCCCTGTTCAACGTCGAGCTCGCCTACACCGGCGGCCAGAATCGCCTGTTCCGCTCACTGATTACTATCTACAAGTCGATGGGCGGCGGATGGGCCGACACCGCCGAGGCCTCTCTGTCGGCCCAACCGGTGATGGAGGCCGGTTTTCTGCCTTAACAGCGCCCGGCATTTGCCGCCGGGGCCAATCCGGGCCGCTGCAGGCGCCACTTCGCAAGGATCGGTCGGCGATGTCATCGCACAGCGCCCTATTACTCGGAAGATCCCTTCTCGCCGCGATCTGGATCAGCGTTCTTCTGCTGTTGCCGGGGCGCGGCTCTGCCCAGAACGATAGCCCCGCCCCCCAAGTCCTGGTGGTCGGCACCCTGCAGGCCCCGCCGGTAATGATGAGGACCGCCGATGGCCGGTGGGAAGGCATCGCCATCGAAATTTGGGAAAATGTGGCCCGCCGCATGGGGGTGGCCTTCGAATACCGGGAGTACAACGGTATGTCACCCTTGGTGACTGCTTTGGAAACCAAGGCCATCGATCTCATCCCGTCCCTGCCGGTGGAGTTGCGGTACGAAGCGGCGATCGACTTCAGCCAATCCTACTTCAAATCGGGCCTCGCGATCGCCGTGCCGGCCGGAGGCGCAGGCTTCCGATGGGTCAGTTTTGTCGGCCACGTTTTTTCCAAGGAGGTACTAAGGGCGCTTGGGTTTTTGCTTTGTCTCGCGATGATCGCCGGCGTCCTGGTTTGGTTATTTGAAAGACGACGCAACCGCGAGATGTTCGGCGATGGGGTCGCGCAAGGGGTTGGCAATGGAGTGTGGTGGTCGGTGGTGACCATGAGCACCGTAGGATACGGCGACAAGGCCCCGAAAACGGCCGCGGGGCGGTTGATCGCGGTCCTTTGGATGCTTTTCTCGATTGTCTTTGTGGCCAGCGTCACGGCCAACATCACCGCATCGCTCACCATCGGCGAGCTGCGCGGCCATGTTCGCGGTTTCGGTGATCTTCAGCACGCGCGCGTCGGGGTCCTACCCCAATCGGAGGCGATGCACTTCTTGAACAAACACGGAATAGCCACCCTCCTCTTCGACGGCACTCCGCAGGGACTTGAGGCGCTCGCCTCCCGAAAAATCGACGCCTTCGTTGTCAATGAAATGCTGCTGAAATATCAAGTCAAAAATGACTTTCAAGGCAGGGTTCAAGTGCTCCCGATCGTGTTTAATGACTATTTTGTGGCTTTGGCAATTCAGGAAAAAGCCCCGCTTCGCAAGCCCATCAACAAAGCGTTGCTTGCATTTATGAGAACCCAAGAATGGATTGAGTTGCAGAAGCGCTACATCCCTGGAGGGTGATCGCCTGTCGTATTCAACAGGTTCAACGCGATCGCCCTTCGCCGGAACCAACCTGTCGACAGGGAACGGTCACTCATCTGCGGTGGGCCTTGAGGTGGATTGGGCCTGCATCGCATCCAGGTAGCCATCGAGCTCCTCGATGCTGGCAAAGACCTTGAGCGAGGGCAGGGCGCTCAGAATGTCGAACACTTTTTTGATCTGAGGCTGAAGCTTCATGTAAACGAGCTTGCCACTGTGTGTTTTCAGCGCTTTTTGGGCGGCGAAGAGCACACGCAGCCCCATGCTGTTGATGTAGTCGGTGAACTCCATGTCGAAGATGATCACATCCGGGTGCTGTGCGACTATCGCGTTGACCTTCTCCTGGAAAAGCGAATGGCCGGCCGTGTCGATGGACCCGATGGGGGCCACGACGAAGACGCCCTGCCGCCGGTTGATCACGTTGACTTTCAGTGCCATCTCCCCTCCTCATCGTCGGCGAGCGACCTGCGTTTGATCTAAAAATTCCCGCAACGCTATCCGCCCCGTCGCAAATAGCGTCTTCCGCTGATTCGTTGCATGAGGACGGCTTCCCATTCAGGAGCTTCCTTTTCCAAGCCGTTACGGACCTTCAGTACTGTCCGGTTAAGATTTCTCGAACATAGAGCAACCTTTTGTTAATACTATAAATATGAACGGTTTTCGCTGTTATCGACTTGAATTTGGTTTGAGTTCGTTGGTACTCCTTCT
>JBFYWX010000474.1:0-3534 GCA_041310825.1 Desulfobacteraceae bacterium
TTCTTCATGCATGATCAGGGGCTGCCCTTCGAGATCATGGGCGCGAAGCATGTGGCGGCCCGCCAAGGGGTGGCTCCTGGGGGTGATGATGACCAGTTCGTCCTCGAGGATTTCGCGGACCGCCAGTTTCGCATGGTCCACGGGATATGAGATGAATCCGATGTCGCACTGCAGGCTGGCGGTACTCTCCACGACCAGCTCGGTCGGAAGGATGTTCATCGACACCCTCACCAGGGGATAGGCTTTGCAGAAGGGAATGATCACCTCCGGCAGATAATAGTCCCCGAAGCTCTCGCTGGACATGATGCGGATGTGACCGCGCTTGCGTTGTTGGAAATCCCGGATGCTCTCCTCGGCATGGGTCTCCATTTCGAAAATCTTATCGGCGATCTCGAACAGCACCTCGCCGGCGTCGGTCAGCACAAGCTTTTTCCCCACATAATCGATGAATTTCAGCTCATAGAACTCCTGAAAGCGTTGAATGCCCTTGGTGACGGCCGGTTGAGTGATGAAGAGGTCCTCGGCCGCGGCGCTCAGGTTTCCGGACTTTACGGCGAAATAGAAAATTTTCAACTGGTTAAAGTTCACGGCATCTTCTCCTTGCCACGGTGCTCTGACCATCGCCCCGGGGCCGCTTCATGCCTTGGCACTTTCTGAGCCGTGCATCCGGCCGTTGCCTGTGGGCCAGTCACATCCTGAAGCCGAGCGGATCAAGCACCATCGGAAAGCGGCGGGCGTTTCACGTGCCTTTCTCGACTTCGGCGATGCTCTCTTCGATGATCCCCAGCGCACGGTCCATCTCCGCGCGCGTGATGGTGAGCGCCGGCGTGAGGGTGAGGATGTTGCCCATGGTGGTTTTAAAGCTCAGCCCCCGGGAAAGCGCTGCATACATGACCGCCTCGGCCTCGTCGCTCGCCCGCTCGCGCGTCTGCCGGTCCTTCACCAGTTCGATGCCCAGAAAAAGCCCTAAGCCGCGGACATCGCCGATCAGTGGATGGCGTTCTTTCATCTGCAGCAGCCGCTCTAAAGTGTAGCGGCCGAGGTCCCGTGCGTGAGCGACCAGGCCGTGTTTTTCGATATAGCCGATGGTTGCCAGGGCCGCTGCGCAGAGGACCGGGTTCTTTTCGTGCGTATAGTGGCCGAGGGCGCGGTTGGCGGCCACATCCAGGTCCTCGCGGACAATCACCGCGGCCAGCGGCAAAACGCCCCCGCCCAGCCCTTTGCCGATGACCACGATGTCTGGGATGACCCCGAAATTCTCGAAAGTGAACATCCGCCCGGTACGACCGAGTGAATGGGGGATCTCGTCGAAGATGAGCAGGGCCCCGTGGCGGTCGCAGGCCCGGCGGATGCTTTGCCAATAGTCGGGCTTGGGGATGTAGGGGGTGCTGCGGATCGGCTCGGCGATCACCGCGGCAATGTCGCCCTCCTTCTCCAGGATGTACTCTACATATCGGGCACAGGTCAGGTCACAGCCGCCGCGGCCACTGCAGCCGAAGATGCAGCGGTACTCGTCGGCCGGCGGCGCATGCTCTGTGCCGGGCATGAGCGGGCCCATGTTCTGACGAAAAATCGCCTCGCCGCCGATCGCGATGGTATCGAGGGTGGCGCCGTGAAAGGCATCCCACATGGAAATCGTTTTGTGCCGTCCGGTGGCGATACGCGCCAGCTTCAGCGCGATTCCGATCGCCTCGGCGCCTCCGGGGCAGAAGAGCGATTTCTTCAACCGCCCGGGTGCCATCTCGGCCAGCTTCTTGGCCAAGTTGACGGCGATCCGGTTGGTATAGCGACGCGTGCAGAACGGCAGCTCGTCGAGCTGGCCCTTGATGGCGGCAATCACCTCCGGGTTGCCGAAACCGACCTGGTGCACATTGTTGCCGTGGAAGTCCATGTAGCGCCTTCCCTGGGTGTCTTCGATGTAAATTCCCTGGCAGGCGCGCATGCCGTTGAGACAAGGGGTCGATAGGGATTGCCGCAGAAAATAGCGGGTGTCCTCCTCCAACAGGGTGCAGGTGTCGGCATCCAAATGATGTTTCTGCCATTGCTCACGTTGTGGGGAAATATTGATATCCCCTTCGGATTTGTGAAGCTCTTGCATGGCTGTCGCTCCAGGGAAAAAGGTAACCGCAGTGCCGACCATTGGGATTGCTTTTCGGTGAGACTATATTTGCGGGCAGAGGCGAAAGTCAAAGGAATCTTTCCTATGCGATGGGCTACACCGGTTGATCGGAAGGCTCTCTTTTTCACTTGTGGAAAGAGGCCGGCCACAATAGATTGGCGGCACTTCTGCCGGTCGTCGCGACAGTCGGACACCTATACGGGGAGGTTGAATCATGGCGGAGCAGTTGGAAGAAAAAGGCGAGCACATGCAATGCGAACAGGGCGACGTCAATACTACGGCCGGCCGCAAAAAATACTGGAAGCGCAACCTGTCGGCTGAGGCCCGCAAGTGGTTCGATGCGGACTGCCGCTATTTCCTGCATCAGAGCCTTTCGACACCGGTGCTGAATATCCTTGCGAGCGCCGAGGGAATTTTCATTCGTGACCTGGAGGGCAGGTCCTACATCGACATGCACGGCAACGGGGTCCATAACGCGGGCTTCAACCACCCGACGGTCGTCGCGGCCGTCCGGCGCCAGCTGGATGAGGGGCTGACGTTCTGCCCCCGCCGCTATACGAACATTCCGGCGATCCGGCTGGCGAAAAGGCTGGCGGAAATCACTCCCCCAGGGCTTGACCGCAGCCTGTTCTGCCCGGGGGGCTCGGAGGCGATCGAAATGGCCCTGACGCTGGCCCGGCAGGTGACCGGCCGTTTCAAGACCATTTCCTTCTGGGATTCCTTTCACGGGGCGGGGTTCGCTGCCGCGGGGGTCGGCGGCGAAGAGCATTTCCACGGCGGGGTCGGCCCCATGCTGCCCGGGGCCTTCCACGTGGAATTCCCGAACTACTACCGCAACCCCTGGGGCTTTCGCCGCGAGGAGGAGGTGGATGCCGAATGCCTCCGGCAGATCGAGCACGTGCTCAAACGTGAACCGGAAATGTCGGCCATCGTCGGCGAGCCGATATCGGCCACCCCCGTCATCCCATCAAAGCGCTACTGGGAAGGCGTGCGCGACCTGTGCGACCGTTTTGGGGCGCTTCTGGTTTTCGACGAGATCATAGAAGGCTTCGGCCGCACCGGCAAGATGTTCGCCTGCGAGCACTTCGTGACGCCCGATGTGCTCGTGCTTGGAAAATCCCTGGGCGGCGGACTGCTGCCGTTTGCTGGGATTGTCACCCATGAGAAGTACAACACGCTGCGGCACCGTTCCATCGGCCACTACACCCACGAGAAAAATGCGCTCTGCGCGGCGGCGGCATTGGCTGAGATCGAGGTGATCGAAACCAGGCGATTGGTTGACCACAGTGCCGCTCTGGGTGCCTACGCCCTGCAGCGGCTTCAGGAAATGATGGAACGGCACCCCATGATCGGGCATGTGGCCGGATTAGGGCTGCACATCGGCATCGATCTGGTCAAGGACCGCACAACCAAGG
>JBFYWX010000511.1:0-5946 GCA_041310825.1 Desulfobacteraceae bacterium
CCGCGCTGTCCCCGGTAGAGCCCCCCGTCGGTCGGCTCGGTGATGACGACCGCCTCCGGGCGGATCCCGTCCTCCTCGATGATGTACTTCCAGCAGAGCCCGTCGCAGTCCTCCTCCATGATGCTGCCCACGAAATAGAGGGTCAGATCCCGGTCGAAGCCGATCTCCTTGAGGATCCGGCCGGCGGTCACCATCGCGGCCGGCCCCCCTTTCTGGTCCGCCGCCCCGCGCCCGTGGACGAACCCGTCGCGGATCGCGCCGCTGAAGGGGTCTTCAGCCCAGTTGGCGGGATTGCCGACGTCCACGGTGTCGATGTGGCCGTCGAAGGCCAGGATGCGCCGGCCGCGTCCGATCCGGCCGATCACGTTGCCAAGCCCGTCGATCGTCACCTCGTCGAAACGCGCGGCCTGCATCTGGTCGGCCAGTCTGGCCGCGACCTCCTTTTCCTTGCAGCTCAAGGAGGGAATTTTGACCAGCTCGGAGAGGGTTACGGCGGTATCATCGCGATAACGCCGGGAAAGTTCCAGGATGCGGGATCTGTCGTTCATCGAAAAGGCTCCTGCGGGTTCCACCTTCTTAAGTGGATACGAGATGTTGGATCCGGGATACGGGATCGATAATTTTTTCTGCCTGCCACCGAGGGCCATAAGGTGCGGTTGGTTCGGCAGCTCACATCGACTGAATGCGATAGGCCTCGATCAGCCGGTCGACCTCTCCCACCTTGGCCTGCTGGGCTTCCCAGTAGGCCTGAGTGCGCTGGGCGTTCAACTCCTCGATGCGCTTGCCCTGCTGCTCGACCCAGGTGAAATACTTGAGATTGTGCCACTGCCGGCGGTTTTGGTAGGTGCCCTCGGCGATCCAGTCGAGCTTCTGGCGGTGGAAGATGCCGACCAGGCGCACCTCGGCCGCCGTGCGGTCCATCGGCCCGAAGCACTCGGTGAGCGAGCGCATGACCGAGGCGTAGCGGTCGATGGCATCGGTGCAGACGGTGACGATGAGATCCTCCTTGCCCATGCCCCAGTAGCGGGCGGTCTTGACGGCGCCGAGGACGTTGCAAACCCCGGAGATCCCGAAGATCTCTGAGAGCCGTTTCACCTGGCCGGCGGGGATCCCGTAGCGCTCGCTCAGCACCTCCCAGCCGGGCTCTTCGGTCAAGAGCTGGAGCCCCATCTTGGACTCGATGTCGTCGATGCACATCACGGCGTCCAGGTTCATGACGTTGTGGATCCAGGTGACGTGCTTGTCGCCGATGCCCTGGATGTCGTGGCCGCCGTAGCCGTTGCAGAAAAGGGTCGGGCACTGGATGGGTTCGAGGCCCACGATCAGGTGCCGGCCGGGCCACTGCTGCTTGAGGCGGTCCCCGGCGGCGATGGTGCCGGAGGATCCCATGGCCGACACAAAGGCCGATACCACCCCCCGGCCGATGCCCTGGGATGCCAACTGCTTTGCCAGCTCGATAATGGTGTTCCCGGTCACATAGTAGTGGAACCGGTAGTTGGCGAACTCCTCGAACTGGTTCATGATACGGATCCGTTCGGGGTCGGCGCGCCGAAGCTCATGGCACTTGTCGTAAATCTCCTTGACGCTGCTTTCGCAGCCCGGTGTGAGTTCGAGGCGCGCCCCGTAGCGCCGCACGATCTCGAAGCGCTCACGGCTCATCTCCTCGGGCAGGATCACCACCGAGTCGAACTTCATGCGGCAGCCCACCCAGGCCCCCCCGATCCCGTAGTTGCCGGTCGAAGGCCAGACGATGGTGTGCCGGGCCGGGTCCACCTCGCCGCTTAGCGCCTTTTCGATCAGGACCGAGTAGGTCGCGCCCACCTTGTGGCTGCCGGTCGGGAACTCCTTCCCGTAGAGGACCACGATGGGGGTCTCGACCCCGGTCAGCGCGCGCGGCAGAACCTCGTGGTAGATGCGGTTTTCGCCGTTTTTCCAGGAGATGTTGAAAAGGTTGATCGGGTCAAGCGGGTCGGTCTCCCGCGTCCGCAACGCCCGCTGCCGGACATCGGCCCGGATCCGGGCAGGGTCCAGCATCTCGGCAAAGGTCGGCCCCGTAATGAGTCGCTTTCCGGTCATGGAGTATCTTTCCTCTGCAACGAAATTGTAACGCAAGCTAACGCCGATGGCTTCGAAATAAGCCCAAGTTCAAGGCGCGCGAACCCCGAAGAGTGCGGCGTACTTGCAGTACGGCGCAGCGATATCGGAATGAAGCGCAACGCCGAAATTAGGCTTATTACGAATTGATGAAATATCATCCGGCCCGGCTGCGGTCAAACCCCGTGAAAAACAAGGCCGACTTTTCGGTTTTCCCGATGACCCCGGCCTCGCTGAGCTGAACCAACCCGGCGAGACCCGCCGCCCCGGTCGGACAGACCGGGATGGCGGTGTGCGCGCCGGCCAGACGGCGGGCGGCGTGGATGTGCTCCTCGCGCAGCACGTCGGCCCGCCCGCCCGAGCGCAGCACGGCCTTGAGCAGAGGGTACCAGTCGTAGGTGACGTCATCCAGGATCCCGTGGGCCAGGCTGTGGGGCGCCGGGCCGTCCCAGGGCCACATGTAGCGGTTTCTGTGGAGGGCCTCCTCCTCCAGGACCGAGCGGACGGCGGCGGAATCGTAATGGCGGCGGGCGAATTCCACCAGGGTCTGGATCTGGTCCCGCCGGGACCATGAGAAGTGCTTCAACCGCACAAGCTCGGCCGCCGGCGGGGCCGTGGTATCGTAGTCGAGGTCGCAGGCGATCCGGTTGCGACGGGCGATGTCTCTCAACACCAGAAAATAGGCCCGCACGAAGGGAAAGCCCCCCTCGGACTGGCAGACGTGGAGGCGAGGAGCCTGTTTCAGGACCCCCAGCGCCTCGGCCTCATGCCAGGCCTGGGCGACCGCCCGCGCCAGGGCGCCGCCGCCGACCTGGAGGACAACGCTGTCCAGGGTCTCGCCGCGATCGGCGAGCTGCATCACGAGCTCCCAGCCGAGCGTAGCGCCCCCCTCGATGTTCGACCAGTTGTCGTTCCCGGCGCAGGCGAAAGGCAGCCAGCCGTGGCGGGAGAGGGCCTCCCGAAAGGCGAGGTAGCAGGGGTCGCCTGCGCCGGTGGCAGCCCGGGCGATCTTCTCGACAAAGGCGCCCCGCTCCGCCAGCAGGCGGGCCACGACCGGGTCGACCTCGGCGGGGACGAAGGCGTGCAGCTCGTAGCCTCCCGCCCGGGCGACCGCCGCAGCCGCCAGGGCCGCATTGCCGCAGCTGTAGATGGCCAGCACTTTCTTCGCGCCCTGCCCGTCGAGCGCGCGCAGGGCTTCCAGGTAGAGAAGCGTCGCCATCAGGTGCCGGCCCTTGTGGGAGCCGGCGATGTTGCCGGTCTCGTTCTTGATCCAAAGCGGCCCGGTGCTCCCGAGCGCCCGGGCGAGGGCGGGGGCATCGACCAGGGGGGTGGCCTCAAAGCACCGGCCCTCCAGCTCTTCGAGCCGCGCCGAGAGAGCGCCCACCATCTCCCCATAGCCGGCGGGGCCGAGCAGCCGCTGCGCACTCAGAAGCTCCCCGAACACTTCGAAGGTACGGCGCCCGCCGCCCGACCAAGCCGAACGCAGCCGGGAGCCAAGACCCGGCTGCGCACCCAGTTCCCGTACCAGGGTATGCTCCTCGCCGGGACGGGCATGGGGACAGGCGAAAAGGCCGGGGCGGACGGGAAAGTCCCGGCGGCAGGCAGGGCATTTGAGCAACGGCAGCATCATGGGATCACCCGCGGTGGCGAATGGCATCGCCGCTTGACATTTTACAGTTATTCACGCACAAGAAACAGGTTTCTTCAAGGCTTATCATGCGCCCACAAGGGCCGAAACGGAACTATCCGCTATGACAGCCCACTTCTTCGACCGGACGCAGGCCTTCGGGTACCGGCTGAACTGGGTCAATGAACGCTTCTGCGCCCTGCTGATGGCGACCCTCGTCCTCGTCATCTGGTTCGAGGTCGTGCAGCGTTACGTCTTTCATCTCGGATTCACCTGGGGGGAGGAGTTCTCCCGCTACGTCATGATCTGGGCGGCGCTTCTGGCCGTTCCCGTCGGGGCCTATCGCCGGGAGCACATCGGCCTCGAGTTCGTCCTGAACATGCTCTCCTCTTCCCGGCGCCGTCGCCTGCGTCTGGTGCTCGACCTGATCGGTCTGGCCTTTTTTCTTTTCCTCACCAGCTACGGGGTGGGCATGGCGGCCAGCGGACGGACCCAATATGCCACCATCTTCGGCATGACCATGGTGGTGCCCTTTGCCTCGGTGCCGGTCTGCGGTCTTTTGACGTCGATCCAGATCGTCGTCACCCTGCTGCGGGAATTTGCCCCGCCCCCGCCCGAGGCGGCCCCATGATCCTGGTCGCCCTGATATTCTTCGGCCTGATGCTGGTGGGGCTCCCGATCGGATACGTCCTGGGGGTCGCCGGGACGGCCGGACTGATCCAGGTGGGCGGCGAAAACTTTCTCGCCATGGCCCCCAAACGCTTCTTCGAGGGGCTGGATCTCTTTACCTTCATGGCCATGCCTTTCTTCATCATGGCCGGCGAGATCATGAACCGGACCGGCATCACCCGCAAAATCGTGGAGTTCGCCGATTCCCTGGTAGGTTCCATGCGCGGCGGCCTGGCCCACACGAACATGCTGGCATCGGTGATCTTTGCCGGCATGACTGGGGCCGCCGTCTCAGACACTGCGGCCTTCGGCAACACCCTGGTGCCGGCCATGGTGAAACAGGGCTACACCCGCTCCTTTTCCTGCGCGGTCACGATAGCCGGATCGATCATCGGGCCCACCATTCCCCCCTCCAACCTGATGATCATCTACGGCTCCCTCATGGGCGTCTCGATCGCCGGCATGTTCGCCGCCGGCATCCTGCCGGGCCTTCTGATCTGCATCGTGTGCATGATCTACATCGCCGCCGTCGGCAAGCGCAAGCACCTGCCCGTCAGCGACCAGCGCTTCAGTCTGAAGCGGGTCCTGAAAAGCTTCGTCTCAGGCTTCCTCGCACTCCTCATGCCGGCCATCATCCTAGGGGGTATCATTTTCGGCATTGCCACCCCCACCGAGGCCGCCGCCATCGCCGTGGCCTATGCATTTTTTTTAGGGGTGGTGGTCTACCGCAGCCTCACTTTCGATGCCATCGTCCAGACCCTTATCCGCACCTCTATTATCACCGGGGTGGTCTTTCTGATCATCGCCTCGGCCTCGATCCTGAGCTGGTGGATGACCTTCATGCAGATCCCCCAGAAAATCGCAACCCTCTTCCTCTCGATTTCCCAAAACCCCCAGGTGGTGATCACACTGATCCTCGGCCTGCTTCTGATCGTCGGCATGTTCATGGACATCAACGCCGCGCTGATCATCCTGGCGCCCGTGCTAGGGCCCCTCACAGCCGCCATCGGCATGGATCCGGTGCATGCCGGCGTCATGATCATCCTTTCGCTGAACATCTCCCTGATGACGCCCCCGGTCGGGGCCTGTCTCTTCGTGATCAGCTCGATCACCGGCGAGCGGATCGAGCGCATCTCGGTCGATCTCTGGCCCTTCATTCTGCTCGAGGTGGGTGTGCTCTTCATGGTGGCCTTCTGGCCCTCCATGACCCTCTTCGTGCCCGGGCTGCTGCTCGGCAAGTAAATCGGGGTCACAAGGGGATGCGGGAAATGGGAGCGCCCTTCGGGGTCGGGGTCGGTATCGATCGTTTGACTTCGGAATCGTATGGCCGGGCAGCAGCCTTCCTATGCCCTGAAATGCCGATACCGATTCCGATACCGACCCCGAATGAATCTTGCTTGAACCCATTTTAATCAACCCCTGGAGCCTTTTGCTTGCTGGACAAGGCGGGGCTTAGGCTTTAGTATGGCCCCGTCGTCGCGAACAAACGATTTCAATACGGTCAACATCGCAACCCTAAACCTCGCTTGAAAGGAGCCTCACCATGAAATATTCAC
>JBFYWX010000008.1:0-8410 GCA_041310825.1 Desulfobacteraceae bacterium
CGACCCTGCCCCTGGGGGTGGCCATGGCACAGGAATTGGCGCCCAAGGGTCGCTCGATGGTGTCGAGCCTGATGATGGGGCTGGCGTTGGGGACGGGGGGCATCCTCTCCCCGGTGGTGGGAGCACTGGCCGACCAGTTCGGCATCACGGCCGTCCTCTCCTGGCTGCCGCTCGTGCCGCTGGTCTCGATGATCCTGGTCGCCCGGCTGCCGGCCATCGGCGGGTTCAAGCGCCGGGGAACAGCCTGACGCTTCGCCGGAAGTTTTCAGCCTTTGAAGAGCACCACCCCGATGATCAAGGCCGCCATGGCCCAGCGGTAGAGGACGAAGGCGGTGGTGGGGTGCTTCGCCAGAAACCGCAGCAGGTATTTGATGCAGAAATAGCCGCTTACCGCCGCCGCCAGGAACCCTGCCGCGAACGATGCGATATCGACGCTGTCGATCCCGTTTGTGCGGATGTCCCGCGCAATGTTCCAGAGGCTCTTCGCCCCGGCCCCTCCGATGATGGGAGCGGAGAGCAGAAACGAAAAGCGGGCAGCCGCCTCGCGCTTCAACCCGAGCGCCAGGCCGGCCGTGATGGTGGCGCCCGAGCGCGAGACCCCCGGGAAGATGGCCAGGGCCTGGGCGCACCCGATGATCAGGATGTCTTTCAGCGTGAGCTGCTCGACGGCCCGCACATGCCGGGCGAGACGCTCCGCCATCAGCAGAAAGGCTCCGAGCAGGGCCAGGATCACGGCCATCGCGACCATGGCCCCCGGCTGGATCGGAACGCCGGGGGCGTGGAAGAGACTTTCGATAGTGCTCTCGGCCATGAGCCCCACCACCCCGCCCGGAATCGTGCCGATGACCAGGAACCAGGCCAACCGGCGATCCGTGTCCGCGCCGATCCGCCACTCCGCGATGCTGGCCACTCCGGCCTTGAACAGCCGCACCCAATCCCCGGCGAAATACGAGAGCACCGCGATCAGGGTTCCCAGATGGAGGGCCACGTCGAACGAGAGACTGCTCAGCAGCCCCTCGCCCCAGCCGAAGAGCCAGGGCACGATGATGAGATGGGCCGAGCTTGAAATCGGGATGAACTCGGTCAAGCCCTGGATGATTCCCAGGATTATCGAATGAAGAATGTTCACGGAAGTCTCCCCGCTATAGTTCTGAGTAACGAGCAGAGATTTAAAAAAGTCGGAGTGCAGAGTCGGAGATCGAGCTGCGCGAAATAAAGCTCTGCAACCGATGGAATATTTTAGTATATCATCAGGCCGGAAAATCGAAAAGAGGTGTTTGACGCCATGTCGGGTTCAGGCGCAATGAATCGCGGCTGGAAGCCGCTCCCACAAAATCTGAACCTACTCCCTGACGAACCGCCGGCGCAGGCGGCGTGCAACGTTAAACTCTGACTCGGGACTCCGACTTTCAACTGGTTATTCTGCAAGGGCCGGCCGGCGGTGGAACCAGGGGTGGGCGGTTTCGAGCTGGCCGGCGAGACGCAAGAGAAGTCCCTCGGCGCCGAAAGGGGCGATCAGCTGAACCCCGATGGGAAGCCCGTCGGCCGTCCAGTAGAGCGGGACCGACATGGCCGGCTGGCCGGTGAAATTGGCCAGCATGGTGAAGGGGGTGCGGGCCGCGTGCTCGAGCGCCATCGCCATCACCCGCCCCGACCGCAGCAGCAGGCGGCCCAGTCTCAGCCTGTTCACGGCTCGAAGCATCGCCAGCTCGAGCCGGCTGGGCTTCAGCTCCCCGATCCGGGCCGGCGGCTGGGCCACGGTGGGCGTCAGGTAGAGATCGTAGCGCTGGTGGAATCGCGCCATGGCGCGGGAGGCCAGCCCCCAGAGACGCTTGGCGCGGGCGAGCGCCGATGCCGGCTCCAGCCGGCCCAAAAGCCCGAGGGTCCATGTCACGGTCTCGACATCCTCCGGTCCGGCCGCGCGGTGCAAAACCGCCTGCAGTTCGTCGATGGCGGCGGCGGTTTCGGCCGCGTACAACGTGCAGAAGCTTTGGAACAGGGCCAAGCCGTCGATGTCGGGCCGGGCCTCCTCCACCGTGTGGCCCAGGCGGTGGAGGAGGCGCGCGGCCGCGAGGGCCGCCTTCTCGCATTCGGGGTGGACGGCCGTCTCCAGCGGGGAGGCCGTGCAGTAGGCGATGCGCAGCCGCCCCGGTTCCCGGCTCACCTCTTCCAGAAACGGCCGCTCGGGAGGAGCGATCGTGTAGGGCGCCCCGGGATCCGGGGCGCAGACGGCGTCGAGCATGGCGGCGCTGTCGCGCACCGAGCGCGTGATCACGTGCTCGACCACCGCCCCCTGCCAGATCTCGCCGAAGTCCGGACCGGTGGGGGTGCGACCGCGGCTGGGCTTGAGCCCGAAAAGGCCGCAGTAGGCGGCCGGGATGCGGATGGAGCCGCCCCCGTCCCCGCCGCCGGCAAGCGGCACCATGCCGGCCGCCACCGCGGCGGCCGAGCCCCCGCTCGACCCGCCCGGGGTGCGGTCGAGGTTCCAGGGGTTGCGGGTCGGCCCGAAGAGCTCGGGCTCAGTCACGGCCACGAGGCCGAATTCGGGTGTATTGGTCTTGCCCAAGAGGACGACCCCTGCCCGCTTGAAGCGGGCCACGAGCTCGCTGTCGTGGTCGGGGATGGAATGCTGCAGGGCCTTCGACCCGAAGCTGGTGGGCACCCCGGCCACCAGCGCGAGCAGGTCCTTCAGTAAAAACGGCACCCCGGCGAAGGGTCCGCCGGGGTCGATCGCATCAAGCGCCGCCCGCCCGTAGTCGAACATGGGACGGACCACGGCGTTCACGGCCGGGTTGAGCCGCTCGATCCGGGCGATGGCCTCCTCGCAGACCTCCCGGGCCGACACCGCACCCGTGCGGATCATTCCGGCCAGCCCCAGCCCGTCGTAGCGGTCATAGTCCGCAAAGCCCGCCATGATCGCCTCCGACTACCAGTCGTAGGTTTCCTTCTCGATGATGGTCGCCACCCCCTGGCCGCCGCCGACGCAGGCGTTGGCGCAGCCGTAGCGGCCGCCTTTCAGATTCAGGATCCGCGCCAGGGTCCCGACCAACCGGATGCCGGTCGCCCCCAGGGCGTGCCCGATGGCCGTGCCCCCGCCCATGACGTTGACCTTCTCCGGGTCGATGCCGAGTTCGCGGATGCAGTTGAGCGCGACGACGCAGAAGGCCTCGTTGATCTCCCAGAAGTCGATGTCGGCGGCCTTGAGCGTGGCCTTCTCCAGCGCCTTCCGGCTGGCCGGCACCGGCCCCGCGCCCATGATGGTGGGGTCCACCCCGGCAAAGCCGATCGAGCGGATGGTGGCGAGCGGCCGAATGCCCTTCTTCCTGGCCGCCTCCTTGGACATGAGGATCATGGCCGTGGCGCCGGCGTTCAGGGGGGAGGAGTTGCCGGGCGTGACCGAACCGTCCTTCTTGAAGGCAGGCTTGAGTGCACGCATGCTCTCGATGGTGGCATCCTCGCGCACGGCCTGGTCGGTTGCGACCGTGAGCATGCTCCCGTCGGCCTGCTCGGCATCGACCGGCAGGATCTCCCCCTCGAAGAACCCTTCGCTGCGCGCCTTGACGGCCAGTTGGTGGGAGCGCACCCCCCACTCGTCCATCTCCTCGCGGCTGAACTGGGTCTGCGCCACCAGCTTCTCGGCCGTCAGCCCCATGTTCATGGAGGTCATCATGTCCCAGTGGCTGAGGGCGGGGTCGAGGAAAAGGCCCATATTGGGTGCGATCAGCCCGCGCTCGACCTGGGTCATGCCCATGGGCACGCGGGTCATGTGCTCCATTCCGCCGACGAGCACGGTGTCGGCAAAGTTCATGGCGATCTCCATGAACCCGATCTGAACACCGGCCATGGAGGAGCCGCACTGCTGATCGACGAACTTGGCGGGAATGGTCTTGGGCAGATTGGCCATGAAGATCGGAATCCGGCCCCCGTAGCCCCACTGCTCGCCGACCGCCACCGCGCAGCCGACCAGGAAGTCGTCGATTTCCGGGGCGTTCACCCCGGTGCGCTTGATCACCTCCGGCAGGATCTTGGCCAGCAGCTCATCGGCTCTCATCTTGCAAAACCAGTCCCGGGCCGGCTCGGTAGGCCGGGAGCGCGACAACGCCGTCCTGAGGTAGCCTGCGATCACCACGTCTCTCATGAGAACCTCCTATGAAACGAAAAAGTGTTTGGTGTTTGGTAATTGGTGTTTCGTGGCTGGCGCCGCACGCGGGCGGGCCTCAGCTCTTGTAAAAACGCTCGCCGGCCGCGGCCATTTTACGGATCAGGGCGGCGGGCGTGAAATGCTCGCCATAATGCGTCTCCAGTTCGATCAGCTTGCGGTGCACGTTTGCCAGGCCCCAGGCGTCGGCATAGCGCAGGATCCCCCCGCGGTAGGGCGGAAAGCCCGTGCCGTAGATCATGGCGAGGTCCATGTCCTGGGGCCGGTCGCAAATCCCCTCTTCGATCATGAAGGCGGCCTCGTTGATGGCGGCCGCGAGCATCAGCTCGATGATCTCCGGCTGAGACGCCTTCTTGGGCGCGACCTTGTGTTCCTGAAGGTAGGCCCGGACGACTTCGACTACCTTCGGGTTGGGCACGGGGGTGGGCCCGCTGTAGTCCATGTAGCCCGCACCGGTCTTGCGGCCGTAGCAGCCGGTGCGGTAGACGGCTTCGGTCAGAGGGTGCACCTTCCAGCGCGCCCCCAGGCGCTTCTCGAAGGTCCTGTTGACGTGGTAGTTGATGTCGATGCCGGTCAGATCCGAGAGCGCCGCCGGCCCCATCGGCATGCCGAAGTCCACCATGGCCGCCTCGACGGCGGCCCCCTCCACCCCGTCGGCCATCAGGTAGACCGAGCCGCTCATCAGCCCCAGGAGCTGGCGCGAGACGTAGAAGCCGGGCCCGTCGTTGACGACGATGGGGATCTTCTTGACCGCCCGCGCAAAGCCGACACTGGAGGCAAGGGTGGCATCCGAGGTCTTCTGCGCGCAGATGATCTCGAGCAGCTGCATGCGCTGGGCCGGGTTGAAGAAGTGCAGCCCGATCATGCGCCCCGGGTCCTGCAGCACGGAGGCCATCTCGGTGATGGGCAGGGCCGAGGTGTTGGTGGCGAATATCGTCTCCGGCCGGCAGATGCCCTCGAGCTTTTTCCAGATGTCCTGCTTGACTTTCATATCCTCGAGCACGGCCTCGATGACGAGATCGGCGTCGCGGCACTCCTCGAGGGCGGTGGTGGTCGCCAGCTGTCCGGCGAGCATGGCCTCGAGCGCCTCCGGTTTCAGCTTGCGGTTCTTGATGTGGTAGTCGAAGGTGCCGCGGACGGCGGCCACCCCCTTCTGCACGGCGGCTGCGTGGATGTCCCAGAGCACGGCCTTGAAGCCTCCGGCCAGCAGCAGGTGCACGATCCCCGAGCCCATGACCCCGCCGCCCAGCATGGCCACCTTCGTAATCCGGGCCGGTTTGAGGCCTTCGATCCGCGGGAGCCGGCCGGCAGCGCGGGTGTTGAGGAAAATCCCGATCAGGTTCTTGGCCACATCCGACACGAGGCAGTCGGCGAAGAGCCCGGCTTCGAGCTTGAGATCGGCGTCGAGGTCGTAGCCCAGTCCCTTCTCCAACGCCTCGATCGCCTTGAAGGGGGCGATGTAGCCCTTGGCCTTGGAGGCGGTCATGAGCTTGGTGAAATCGAGGAGCGCTTTTTTTTCGGCAGCGCTCGGCAGCCGGTCGTAGCGGAAGCGGGTCACGCGGTCGGAGCGGCTGAGTTTTCCGGCGATGAACCGCCGGGCGGCCTTGACCGCGGTCGCGACGAGGTTGCCCGGCTCGGCGAGCTCGTCCACCAGCGTCCGCTCCAGGGCTTTTTCCGCCTTGACGGACTTGCCGGCGGTGATCATTTCAAGCGCATTGGGCAGGCCGATCAGCCGCGGCAGCCGCTGGGTGCCGCCGGCACCCGAGATGAGGCCGAGCTGGACCTCGGGCTGGCCGAGCTCCGCCCCCTTGACGGCCACCCGGTAGTGGCAGACCATGGCGAGTTCGAGCCCGCCCCCGAGGCAGGTGCCGTTGATCGCCGCGATCACCGGCTTGGGCCCGGTCTCGATCGCGTTCAAGAAGCGGTTGTTCTCCGTGAGAAGGGCCAGGATCTCCTCCCGCGAGGTGAGATCCTTGATCTGGGTGATGTCGGCGCCGGCGATGAAGGTCTTGCCCGTTCCGGTCAGAACCACCGCCTGAACGGCGCTGTCCTTGAAGGCCTCTTCCAGCGCGGCGGCGATCTCGCGCACGAAATCCCCCGAGAGCTGGTTGACCGGCGGGTTGTCCAGGACGAACACCGCGACCCCCTCCTTCAGTTCCACTTTTACTGTCCGGTAGCCTGTCTTCATCGGTCGGCACCCCCTTTGGTTGGCGTGGGCGAATGACATTTAACGTGCAACACGTTACACGTGTATCCTACTTACATTAATGAAATATTTTGTCAACAAATTTTATTGACTTTTACGGCCGCGACCATTATCATCTGGTACACTGGCTGCGGACGGCGCAGACTCCTTCCGCCCGGCCGCGGAAAACACACATGAAAATCGCTGAACTGGTCAAGAAAACCGAAGTCCCCAAGGAGACGATCCACTACTACATCCGCGAGGGGCTGGTCCGCAAACCGCGCAAATCCGGTTCGAACATCGCCGAATACACCGAGGCTCACGTCGCGCGCATCCTTTGGGTCAAGGAGCTGCGCGACATCTTCTTCCTGCCCATCCCTGAAATCAAGAAAATCCTCAAGCAATCCCGCAGGCAGTCGCCCTCCGACCAGGCGGCCTCCGCTTTCCACAACAAGTATTTCCGGCCCCTGGACCGCCTGCTCTCCACCGAAATCGCCAGCGCCGAGGCCTTCCGCAGCGCCACCGGGCTCGGCCGCAAGTGGCTTGCCGTGATGGAGGAGTGGGGGGTCATCACGCACACGCTGCGTGCGGGAGAGCCGGTCTACTCGCGCGACGATGTCATCATCGGGCGCCTCATGGTGGACATGGACACCCTGGGCTTCGGGCCCAAGGACGGCTACGACCCCGAAGAGCTCAAACGCATCGCGGACTTCATCCGCGACTTCGTGCGCAGCGCCCACCGCGAGTACTACCGCCGGAACCTCGAACGGCTCTCATCCGCCGACCTGGACGACAAGGGCAGCCGGTTTGCGGAGATCATGAGTTTGTTTTTTTACCACATCTATCGCAAACTGGTGCGCGAGGAATACCACAGCTTGCGTAAAACGCTGCCGCAGCGATGAGCGCGTGATGCGTCGGTTTGAAGGGAAGAAGTAACGAGTAACGAGTCAAAAGAAAAAGAGTGAATGCCAATACCAAACACCAAACACGAAACACCAAACACCATCAAGGTACTGAATGCAAGCGGACACCGCAGACACGCCCTTGAAGGAATTCTTGACCAAACAGGCCGAGGGGCGTATCCCTTTCTGGGTCACACTGGGGATGGAGATCATCCAGGCCGAGCCCGGCGTCGCCCGGGTGCGGGTTCCTTTCGGCCCCCACCTGCTCAACGCCAACGGCGTGCTCCACGGCGGGGTGCTCTTCACGGCCGGGGATGCGGCCGTGGCCGTGGCGCTCCTGGGGCTGCTCGAGCCCGGCGCGCGGATCGCCACCCTCGAAATGAAAATCAATTTTCTCAAACCGGTCGCGAGCTCCGAGATCATCGCCGAGGCCGCCATCGTCCACCGCAGCCGCAAGACCGCCGTGGGGGAGGTGACCGTGCGCGACGGCTTCGGCACGATCGTGGCAAAGGCGCTGGCGACCTATGCCATTGCAACTAAATGAGTGAGGAGGAGAATCCACCATGCGCCAACACACGTCCCTGCCGGCGGCCTGCGCCGAATGCCCCTTCAAAAACGCCGAGAAACTTTGCATAACCCCGGGCGGGAAACACCCGGAGGCATGCCCGACCGTAAACCGCAAGGCGGTGGTCGACGCGGCGGTGGCCGAATATGCCACGCCGCAAATCGCCGCCTTCGCACGCAACGCCTCCGTGCAGGAGGGGGCGGGGTATGCCGACCGGGACAAGGGCTATGCCTCCGTCCGGCCGTTCAAGCCGCGCATCCTCGAAATCGCCGAGTTCGCCCGGCGCATGGGGTACCGCCGGCTGGGGCTGGTTTTTTGCGCCGGGCTCACCCGCGAGGGCAAGCGCGTCGCGGAGTTCTACCGGGAAAAGGGCTTCGAAGTGGTCTCGGCCATCTGCAAGGTGGGCCAGATCCCGAAGGAGACGATCGGAGTGAAGGACGACGAGAAGATCGCCATCGGCCGGCACGAATCGATCTGTAACCCCATCGCCCAGGCCATGCTGATGAATGCCGCCAAGACCGAGCTGAACATCGTACTGGGTCTGTGCGTCGGCCACGACTCCATGGTGTTCAAGTACAGCGAGGCCCCGTGCACCGTCC
>JBFYWX010000015.1:0-2780 GCA_041310825.1 Desulfobacteraceae bacterium
CGGAAGCCCCTCGGGCACGGCCGACGCCGCCAGCGAAATCGACATCTGCAGCATCTGGACCAGCCCGTAGCCGCGCAAAAAACCGATCCCGAACACCACCCCGCAAATCGCCCCGCAGGCCGCCACCAGCTGGTTCCCCATCTGTGCAAGCTGAAGCTCGATCGGCGTCGGCGGGGTTTGGGTGTTGGCGAGCATCGCCTGGAGCATGCCGACCTGGGTGAAGCGGCCGACGGCCACCACCACCGCCAGGCCCTGCCCGCCGGTCACAAGGGTGCCCATATAGACCATGTTGGCGCGGTCGGCGAGCGGCGTGTTCTCGTGCTTGAGCCTCTTGGCTTCCTTGTGCACCGGCATGCTCTCGCCGGTCAGCATGGACTCATCGATGCTGAGCCGGTCGGCGGAGATGATCCGGCTGTCGGCCGCCACGTAAGTCCCGGGCTTCAACACCAGCAGATCCCCGACCGTCACCTCCTCCACCGCCAGGTGGACGGGGCGCCCCTCCCGAATCACCTCCGCCGTGGGGTGGACCAGGTCCTTAAGGGACTCCATGGTCTTTTCGGCGCCGCTTTCCGTAAAATAGCCGATGACGGCATTGGCAAGGACCACCCCGCCGATGACGGCCGCATCGAGGAGGCCCCCCGTCAGGACCGAAATACCGGCTGCGGCCCCTAACAGCATGACCGGCAGCGAGTTCAACTGCTGGATAAAAATCTCGACCCCGGAGCGCGGCTCCGGCTTGGGCAGTTCGTTGGGGCCGTAAGCCTTCAGCCGTTCAGCGGCTTCGCTCGCAGCGAGCCCGGTGCGCGTATCGGTGCGCACAATGGCGGCCGCGGCAGACGCATCCAACGTATGCCAGGGCTTCTGGAGATGGGCGGGTCCCTCCGCCTCCGGGGATAAAAAGCGCTTGAGGGTCTCGACCGGGAGCTTCCGGGCCGGAAAGGGCTGCGCCTCGGGTTCGAGCGGCTCCGCGGGAGGACTCGCCGGCAGACCCTTTTCGCGGACCTCGACCAGGATGTCCTCGAGCAGGAACCCGATGCTGTGGTGGTTGTTGTTGGAGTTGAAATTGACGAGGATGTTGCCGGTCAGGATATTGGCCGAAACCGAAACGATGTCTTTCTCACGGAAAAGCCGCTGCTCGAGCACCCGCTTCAGATGTTCCGAGCCGAAGAGCCCCTCGATCCGAAAGCGGGCGCGACCCTCAACCTGGGTGTGAATCGCTTGAATCATGTTCGCTCCGACCCCTTCACGACGGAAGCGCCTGTCCCGTGCCGCTGCCGGGCGTGGGCGCACGCCATTTTCCATGTTCTTCCAAAATCATGATTGAAATGTTTGCGCCGTGATAGAAAACGGTTAGCCCGATCAACCACAGGGGATTCCCTCCCGATCGCCGCTGCACGGAGGGTATGCTACGGGTGGAGATGAGGTGCGTCAGGCGTGTTCGCGATCGGGGGTGTCCCGCAAGCCTTTTTCGATGACATACATCGAAACCAGACCGAAGGCGTACCAGAACGCCGTGTACCAGGGCGGACTCGTCCAGCGGCCTTTGGCGATCTCGTATATTCCGAATCCCAGGAGCGCCAGGAAAATCCCACTCGGAAGGTCGATCCGCCCGCCCGTGATCTGCGCGAGGGATCGATCCAACCCCGCCACCGGTTTGATCACATCGTGCATGATGGGGCGCCGGGGCGACGCATCGGTGTGGAGGTTGAAGAGCCCTTGCTTACGCCCGAAATCAGCCACGGCCTGCGCGTCAAGGCGATCCGCGCAAAAAAGAAGGCTTCCTGTGAGCGGGTGGGCTTCCGAATGCCCCCCCTCCCGCCAGCGGGCGCAGCCCGCCTGCAGGGCGGAAAAGAAGGAGGGATCCCCCCGCCGGGAGGGGATGCGGATCCTCAGCCGGCCGGCAGAGTGATGGCAGACGTAAGCTTCAGGCAGTTCCGCCGCGATCTCTTTCACGAATGCTCCCGTGCGCCGGCCCTCGATCAGGCCGCCTGCTTTTTGGCGGTCCTGGCCGGAACCGCAGCCTTGCGGCTGTCGGCGATCTCGGCCTTTGCTTCGGCCACGATGTCCTCGACCGTTTCCTGGGTTTCGGCCAGCGCCACCTTGGCGCCCTCGAAGGCCATGATGCCGCCCTTGATGACCGACTTGGCGACCGGCTTCAAGACGCTGGCGACGATGGGCAGAACGATCGGGGCCAGCAGAACGGCGGCGGCGCCGATGGCCACCGCACCCCCAAAGCGGATTCCGTTAGTGAGTCCGAACATGATTTCCTCCTTGCTCGACCCGCCGACATCGGGTCGCCTTTTATGGTTCGAAAGCAAGGCCATCGCCCGCACAGCGGACAACACCCGGCAATTGCACCAAAACTTACAATTCGCGTGCCGCCGTGTCGAGAAAAAAAGTCATTAATTTACCTAAAAAATTTCTAATATTGCCAACATTAAGTTAGCTCAGCGCTTGGTTTGTGTTAGAAGATTATTGGTGCCGCGGACGGCCAGGGACCATTTTGTCCAACGGCGTTCTACTTCCCGTTAGGCGCAGGCTGCAGCCCAGGCCTGGGTACGCCGTTTGATGCGACGGGTCAAGCCGCTGTAAAGCAGACGAACCGCAATGTTGGCCAGCACGATCAGAACGGACATGGCGGCTGCCGGGGCCGTGTCCCCGGCGTCGTCCATGTTGGCCACCGCCACGGAGGCCAGGGGAATGTCCGCCGAGTAGAGAAAAATGACCGCCGACACCGTGGCCATGGAGTTGACGAAAAAGTACATGCCGATTTCGAGGAC